>CAYYKC010000068.1:0-13411 GCA_964471605.1 uncultured Akkermansia sp.
CGCAGGCGAAACGGCGTTTCCTCGTTGGGTTCGATTTTTTTTGAGGCAATGCGAGCGTTCGCAAAAGCGCGTCAATGCTTCATATTTTCCTTGCCAAGCGGCGGTTATGGGCGTAAAATCTCCCGGACATGCCCCGTGCGTGTCCCTCCTCGACAACTTTTTTATTAACGAATTACACCACACATCCTGCAATGGAACTTATTTCTGATTACGTAGCTGCGCTTTCTCCGTCTCTCACTCTGGCTGTGACGAACAAGGCCAAGGAGATGAAGGCACGGGGCGAGCAGGTGTTCGGTCTGGCCGGCGGTGAGCCCGATAAGGATACCCCCGAGAACATCAAGCAGGCTGCCATTACTGCCCTGAACAATGGCGCTACCAAGTACACCCCCTCCGTGGGTCTGCCTGAGCTTCGTCAGGCTATCTGCGACAAGCTGAAGCGTGACAACGGACTGGAGTACAACATTAACCAGATCTGCGTGACCTCCGGTGCCAAGCCCGCCGTGTATGAAGCGCTGCGTGCCACCATCAACGAGGGTGATGAGGTGATTATCCCCTCTCCCTACTGGGTGAGCTACCCCTCCATGGTACAGCTCTGCGGCGGTACGCCCGTGTTTGTGGAGACCAAGGCTGAGAACGGCTGGAAGATTACGGCTGAGGAGTTCGAGAATGCCATGACTCCCCGCACCAAGATGATTATCCTGACCACGCCGCACAACCCGACCGGCGCTGTCTATTCCGAGGAGGAGCTGCGCGCCATCGGCAACATCGCTGTGGACGAGGATATCCTCATCATGGCTGATGAAATCTACGAGCATCTCATCTACGGTGAGGAGAAGCACGTCTCCATGGCCTCCCTCAGCCCGGAGATTTACAACCTGACCATCACCATCAACGGTTTCTCCAAGGGCTATGCGATGACCGGCTGGCGTCTCGGCTATTCTGCTGCCCCGGAGAGTATCGCCAAGTGCATCAAGCTCATTCAGGACCACACCGCTTCCAATGCCACCACTTTCTGCCAGTATGGTGCCATCGAGGCTTTGACCGGTGACCAGAGCTTCATCGATGACCTGCGCGAGGAGTACGACTTCCGCCGCCAGTATGTCTACAGCCGTCTCTGCCAGATGCCGAAGATTAAGGTGGTTGAACCCAAGGGTGCTTTCTACTTCTTCATCGACACCACGGAGCTCAACATGGGGTCTCTGGAGCTGTGCGACAAGCTGCTGGAGCGCTATAAGGTAGCCGCTGTGCCCGGCATTGCTTTCGGTAATGACAATGCTATCCGCATCTCCTACTGCACGTCTCTGGATGTGCTCAAGGAAGGTCTCGACCGCCTGGAAGACTTCTGCAAGAAGCACTAATTCATTCTTCCAAATGAAAAAGCCGCCAACCTCCTGCAAGGTTGGCGGCTTTTTCGGTACTATTCTTGTCGACTATACGGCAGAGAAGGGGGGGAGTCTCTCGCGCTTCAGGCCAGTAGGGAGGCGAGGGTGAGGCGGCGCAGTTCTTCCACGGTGCCGCAGGTGGGTGCGCCCCAGTTGTGGATTTCCTGAATGTTGGCGTAGCCCCAGGTGACCAGAATGCAGTGGCAGCCGGCGTTGGCGGCGGTTTGAGCATCGTAGAGTGAATCGCCCACCAGGGTGAGGTCGGCGGTCTCTATGCCCCAGGAGCGGGCAATGTGGTGCAGGGCATCGGGCGCGGGTTTGCGGGGGAAGTCGCCGGTATAGCCCAGGATGGGGAAGAAGGGGATGGGGCGGAACAGGTCCTGTACCATGGGCAGGGTGACATCGTGCGGTTTGTTGGACAGCACGGCCAGATGTGCCCCCACGCTTACCAGACGAGTGAGCATTTCTGTGATACCTCTGTAGATGAAAGTGCCCTTGCGCCAGGTGGCGGGATATTCGCGCCGGAATGCGGCGTGCAGGGCTTCCAGCTGCTCCTGCGGGACAGCTGCGGCATCGGCGTATCCCAGCGCCGATGCACAGAGGTTGCGCGCACCCCGTCCAATCATGCCGCGCACGGCATCCGGCGAGTGGGTAGGCAGTCCCAGACTCGCCAGTGCGCGATTGAGGCCGTCCGCAATGCCCGGTAGAGAGTCTACCAGTGTGCCATCGAGGTCAAAGACGAGGTGTCGACTTTTCATCAGTGGATGAAGCCGCGTTCAGAGGAGTTGATGAAGTCGATGAGCTTCTTCACATTCGGGTTGTCACCATACTTCTCATCAGCGAAAATAGCTTCGATACCCTCCTGAATGTTGCAGCCCTTCTTGAGGAAGAGTTTCTTGTATGCGAGCTTCATGGCGCGAATATCCTCTTCGGTGAATCCTCGGCGCTGCATGCCAATCATGTTGATGGAGCGGACAATGGCCGGATTGCCTTCCACGATGGTGAAGGGCGGGACGTCCTGCGGGATGCGGGAGCCACCGCCGACCATGGCGTGCTCACCGATGCGGACGAACTGGTGGACGGCGGTGCAGCCGCCGACGATGGCCCAGTCACCGACTACGCAGTGGCCGGCGATGCCGGAGTAGCCGGAGACGATGCAGTTGTTACCCACGACGCATTCGTGCCCGCAATGGCTGTTGATGAGGAAGAGGTTGTTGGATCCGATGACGGTCTTGGTCTCCGGGAAGGTGGAGCGGTTGATGTTGCAGTTCTCGCGGAACACGTTGTTGTCCCCCACTTCCAGGAAAGTGGGTTCGCCCCTGTACTTCAAATCCTGGGTCTTGAGGCCGATGACGGAGAAAGGGAAGAATTCGTTGTTCTTGCCGAACTTGGAGGGGCCGCCGATGACAACGTGGTTGTGCAGGACGCAGCCGGAACCCAGTTCCACATGGGGGCCTACAATGCTGTACGGCCCGATTTTCACATCATCTGCAATCTCTGCAGTCGAATCGACAATAGCGGTGGGATGTATTTCTGCCATATCTCTATACTACACCCCTCTGCGGGTTGCTTCAAGTTAAAAATGGCGTGAGAGTGCGCTCTATCCTGCTTTTTTTGTTGGAGTTTCGGGCATTCAGCGGTTGACACTTGCGGAAGAGTCGCGTATGATGGGGCGCGTGAGAGACTTTCAGCAGAATAATCGGGACAGAAAACCGCGATACAGCGACAAGCGCAAGCCGATGAATGCCGCCGCACCGCGTGTGCGGGCGTTCAAGACGGCAGAAGCACCGGAGGGAAGCGAAAACTGGGTGCGCCCCTGGGTACAGCTGAAGTATTTTACCTATAATCCTGCTGTTTTCCCGCGTATGCTGGGGGCGGTGAGCCCGGATGCCGAGGCCGGCGGTCTCATCAACGTCTATGACAAGAATGGCGATTTGTTCGGCGGCGGGTTCTGGAATCCGCAGAGCCGCACGCCGCTGCGCATGCTCTACCATGGGCCGGAGGTGCTGAGGGAGCGGGATTTGGAGGAGTCGCTGCGCCGCGCGGTCAGCTGGCGGCGGCAGGATTGTGCGCTGGAGTCCACCACCAGCGCCTACCGCGTGATTCACGGTGATTCGGACGGGCTGGGCGGCCTGATTGTGGATCGCTATAATGATGTGCTTAGCCTGGAGGTCAGCTGTCTGGGGGTGTGGAAGCGGTTGGACCGCTGGATTCCCCTGCTGCATGAACTGTGCGGCACATCCCGCCACGTCATCACCGTGGATGAGGCCATTGCCCGCATGGAGGGTATTGATCAATCCACGGCTCCGGAGGGTGAGCCGGTGTACCGCGTGAAAATCGTGGAAAACGGTGTGAATTTTGAAGTGGATTTTGCCCAGGGGCACAAGACCGGCTTTTTCTGCGACCAGCGCGACAACCGCCTCAAGCTTTCGCGGCTGGTGAAGGACAAGAGCATGCTGGACCTCTGCTGTTATTCCGGCGGTTTCTCCATCTATGCCAAGCTGCTGGGCGGGGCAAAGGAGGTGACGGCGGTGGATTTGGACGAAAAAGCCATTGCCATGGCGAAGCGCAACGCAAACATCAATGCCCAGAACGGCCCGCTGCGTATCGATTTTGTGCATGCTGATGCCTTTGTCTATGCCCGCCAGATGGTACGCAACGGCAAGTTGTTTGACGTGGTGCTGCTTGACCCGCCCAAGTTTGTGCTGGGGCGCGATGAGGAGAAGGAAGAGGGACTCAAGAAATACAATGACCTCAATATGCTGGGCCTGCAGTGCGTGCGAAAAGGCGGTCTGTTTGTCACTTGTTCCTGCTCCGGACTGGTGAGCCCCGCTGAGTTTGAGAAAACGGTCATCAAGGCGGCTCAGCGTCTCGGGCGCCGCTTGCAGATACTGGAGATGAGCGACCCGGGCTGGGATCATCCTTTCCTGTCCACCTATCCGGAGGGGCGTTACCTCAAAGTCCTCTGGGCCAGAGTCATTGCGTAAGTTTTTTCCGAAAAAGCAAGCCGCCACCCACATCTACAACGGGTGGCGGCTTTTTTTTGAGCGAAGTTTTCGGAGAATGAAGCCTTATGCCCCAATTATCAGGCAAAGTGGTGTTTCCTGAAAACGGCGTTGATAATTATCTGCCTGTACAAGCTTTAGGCCCTATGTTGACGGAGAAGTTGCCTCGATATGTTCGCTGACTCGGGTGGTTCTTTGTCGTATGTGGTGTATCAGATGCGAAAAAGGAGTCGCCGGTATATCGTATGTGTCGCTTTGTTGTTCCATGGTATCAAGTGCTGCCTGGGTGCTTCGGATGACGTCAGCAACGATTTTATGAACCGTTTTGTGCGGCAAATGCAAGGCATCAGCGAACATGCACCATCTTCTGTATGAAATGAAGAAAGATTGGCTCTTGCCGCCGAGGCGCATGGCCATTCTTCGGAGAAGGCGGTTACCGTAATAAGTTGTTGTCAGTAAATCATAGAACGGCGCTAACCGCATACCCCCACCCACCCGAATCATGGAGAGATTTTTGGCGTGTGCATCGTTGTTGCCTATACAGAGATTGAATGCGGCCCATTTGATCAGCAGAGCCAGATCAACGGCCGGTTGCATGGAATACCGCCTGATGAGCGCGGCGCAATCTGCAAATGATGGCCCTCCGTCTTTTTCATATTTCCGTTCTGAAAGCAGGGAAGACATCTGGCAGAAGTCTTCCTGCGGAAGGCGCTGTGGGTGGAAATCGTCACCACGGCGATCATAGCGTTCTATCTTCAGAATGGCTTGATCCTCCAGTCGCAGAATGGCGCTTTTGACAATCGGTAAACCAATCATTCCGGCTAGTGTGAGACAGAAGTGTTCATTTTCGACGGTGTGAGCAAATCCGGGTATCGGTAGTTTCAGGATGCTGTTACTGGCGGCCCCCTGTAGCGGGAGATAGAAGAGACCGTTTTTGAAGAAGAGCGGCAACTTGTTTTGAGCCCCGGCGAGCGAAAGGCTCGTTCGCCGCTCTCTTGTACCCATAGGATAGGCCGATAGCGTATCAAGCAGCTGCCGCAGCTTCTCCGGCGATAACACTTCGTATGTTCCTCTGTTGCCCGGCCCTCCCACGCTGAAAGCTCCGGCGCAATCTTTGCCGATGTGTTTCAACAACCCGAAAACATTATGCTCATCCGTGCCGATTTGTCGAGCAAGTGTCCGGCGGATGAGTCCCTCAGGCAGGATATTTTCAAAAAATGTCCTGACAACGGCACCGCTATGCTTTCTGTACTGGCGAGGCAGAGTGACCGATATGTCGAATCCCTTTCTCTGCCAAATTTCATTGTATTCCAGCTCAGGAAAGCCATGGGCATCAAAGCAAAGGGTTGCCACCTCCCGGTTTTCGAAATAAATGGGGAGCATGTTCATCATTCAGCCTCCTCTCTTCCTGCAATGTTTATTTCCAGTCCCAGCAATGCCAGCAACTGTAAAATAACACCCACGCTTACCCCCCGTTGACCCCTTTCCAGCTCGCTCAGCAGGCGGGGGCTGCATGGAACCATCATCGAGAGCTCTGCAATGGTAAGCCCTTGTTTTTTGCGCCTGTCTCGTATGATATGGCCTAATTCTGCCTCTGTTGTGATGCTCATAATCCCTTTTGGGATTATTATACATCCTAATCTTGAATTTTCAAGATGTTTTTCCCAATTGGGATAAAATGGCGAAGATTTCCCACTGAATGTGAAATATATTCCCTTTTGGGAATATATTTCGTGGTTTCTATAAGGAAGCGGCCAAAGTCCGGATGCGTTTCGCCGATTTATTGGGGGAGCTTATAGGCACCGGGGGAGGATTTGCCGGGGCTCTCCGGGGCGCAGGGGGTATCCATCCAGTAGAGTTGGCCGATTTCGGTATCAGCATCCGTGGAGAGACTGATGCCGCGCAGGGTGCTGTCGGATTGCGCGGGAAGCCCCTGTCCGATGAGCATATCACCCAGCCACACATAGTAGCCGCGCTGCACATTGTCGGCCTCGCATCCGGGATGCCAGACCAGGTGCAGAGCTGCCGGGAGTTCGGAGCAATCGGTGCAGTACAGAGGCGTATCACCCCAGAGGATGCAGGTCTCGCTGATGCGGAGAGTGCCGCCGTTTGTGCCGTCTCCCACGGTCAGACTCAGCGCTTTGTTCGCGCTATTCCAGCCGCCTTTGCGTCCGTTGCCGAAGTTGGTGCGCAGAGTGATGCTGTAGCCGTTTTCGGCCGAGAAGGCATCCTCTGCCTGCTCTATGGTTTTTCCCTTACGAAGCACCATCGGTGTCTTGATGCCTGAGCGGCGGGTATCTCCGGTGACTCTCGGCAGACCGGCGGTGCGTCCGGCGATGCCCATGGCGCGAGCCAGGTTGCCGGCAATGATGAGAGAGCCCTGAGCATTCGGGTGCAGACCGTCACTCCCGGGTTTGTTGGACATGGAATCCGGCCAGCTGAAGGGGACGGACAGGGCGTTATCGACCATGCCGTCGTTGATATCCACAAAGACGAGCCTCTTATTGTGGGCTTTGGCGTATTTTTTCACCCATTGTTCCAGCAGGGTGTTGTACTGTTGCACGGCAAGATGGCGGTCGGCTTCATTATTGTTGCCGTGGCGTCCCCAGCAGGGAACCGCCATCACATAGAGCACGTCTCCCTCATCCCGCAGCACATCCTCGGCCATGCGGCCCAGATTGCCCCAGTCGCTTCCGGGTTTCCAGCTGTAGTGCTTGCCTTTCATGCTGACGCGTCCGCCCAGCATCTTCTGCATCTTGGTGCAGAACTCTGCGGTGCTGTATCCTCTGTCAGACAGCAGGTCATTCGTGCCCATCAGGCTGCACCAGGTGTCGCAGTTGTAGGTGTCGGCAGAGCTGCGTGTGGAGTGCCCGCCGTAGTTCACGCCGCTCATCCCGGCGTTGGAACCGGAGATGATGTTGTGCGTGCGGCCGGAGGATTGGGCCAGATGAACATTCGGGAACGCGATACCGCCGTACGCGTCTCCGGCATCCGGGGTGGTCAGGTTGGTATACCCGGGGGTATAGCCGCTGCGCGGCCCGACGATTTCCGCTTCAATCCCATTGTCCACCAGCGTTTTGAACAGCTGCCAGCGCCAGGTCTGGTCATTCACACCGTGGGTGATGGAGTCGCCCATGAACATGACTCTGCCCAGAGATGAGCCGTCCGTCTGTTTGCTGATGTAGCGGGCGGTGTAGTCCGGCGGCGCTTCGTAGGCAGAGGTGTCGAGCGTGGAGGGCGTATGCAGCGAAACGGCGGTCACATAGTTGGTATTGACCCGATAGCCCCGGGTGACGGTATTGCCGGAAATCCGCAGGGCAGGGGCGGCATAAAGCGGGTGCTCCTTGCCTGCGGCATCCTTGGCGCTGATGGTGACTCCGGTGGTTTTGCTGTTGCGGATGCAGAGCTGCAACAGCCCGTCCGGACTCGCATATCGCTTCAGCGCTGCATAATCGCTTTGCAGCTCCGGCTTCCATACCGTGTTGAGACAGAATCCGGACAGAAAAGGCTCGCGGGAAGCGGTGGGCTTGTTCATGTCCGCATTGTCAGCAATGCCGTAGTCTGCCACATCGGCATCCCAGAGTAACAGGGGGCTGCCGCTCTTGTAATCATTGGAATTGACGTAGCTGAGCAGCGAGGGGAGGCTGACCGTCAGCTCAAGCACGGTTTCGGGGGCAGATTGTACCGCAAAGTAACCTTTGCCGTCGTAGATGACCTTGTTTTCGCTGTCGCACCAGGGGGTGGACAGGCGGGTGTAGTCCGCAGCGGCTGCAAGGTTCAGTGTCAGTCCGGCAGTCAGCAGGGCGGGGATGAGGTATTGGTGCATGAGAGACGGTGGGGTGGAGCTTATTTTCCGTCGTAGACGAACGGCACGGTCGGGAGCTGGGCCTCATTGACCAGATTCGGTGTCATGAACGTGGCCCAGCCGTAGCGAGCCTGTTTGGGCGCATTGACGGCTTCGCTGCTCAGAATCACGCTGTCGCCCTCGATACGGGCGGTTGCGGGATGGAACTTGCCGTTGCTGCCGGCAATCTCAAAATGGCGGGGAGGCTGTCCGTCCGTGGTGCTCAGACCGTTGGCGTGGGCAAACTTTACCGTCAGTTCTTTGCCGGAGGGCTTGCAGGAAGTCATGACCGGGCCGGTGAAGGGCACATCCTTGCCGTAGACTTTGGCGGCGGCCAATGCGGCAAGGCGCTCACCCACCTCCACCTTGCGGGGAGGATGCACATCAGAATTGGTGGAGCCCAGGTCAACCGTGGTCAGACATTCGACACCGGGCATTTTGTCGGCCACATCGGCCTGCACGGTGCGGAACTCCGGCCAGTAGCGGCGCAGGGGGGTATTGTCGTTGATGCGGGGGAGCTGCACCATGAGGAAAGGCATTTTCGGGGTATCGAAAGCATCGCGCCAGGAGGTGATGAGGTCGGTGAGCAGCTGCGTGTTCTGCTTCATATCCTGGAGCTCTGCATCGGATTCACCCTGGTACCAGATAGCACCGGCCACCGGGTAATCCGTCCATTGGGAGAGCCCGCTCTCAAACAGGTAAGCCGGTTTGTACGGATGCGGGGATTTCGGGTCTGTCCCCATGTTCTTACGAGCGCGTCCGCGCACCCAGGCCGAGATGTACTTGCTCTCCAGCCAGCCGGCTCCCAGGCAGGTGCGATATTTCTTTCGCACCACTTTTTCAGGAATCCAGGCCAGCATTTCTGAGCCGCCGAGGGCGCAGTGAATGATGCCTACCGGGACTCCCAGCTGCTCCTGAAGTTTCTGCCCGAAGTAGTAACCCACGGCAGACATGCGGGCAACGGTGTCCGGGCCGGATACGGCCCACTGCCCCTCGTACATCCGATTTTCGCGGAGACGGGTGAGCAGCTCCTCATCGTAGACGGCGTTGTTGGTATGCACCTGCGGCTCGGAGTGGAAGAAGCGAAGATTGGGATTGCCGGAGGCGGCGATGGTGGCCTGATTTCCGGGAGTCTGGTTGACGCGCCACAGCATGTTGGATTGCCCGGAAGCTATCCAGACCTCACCCACCACGACATCCTGCAGCGTGACGGAATCGCTGCCCTGAGTGACGGTCAGCTCCCGCCCCTCGGCGCTGGCCTGCATCGGCTGCAACTTCGCCCGCCATTTTTTGCCCTTGCCGATTTTGGCTTCCACCTTCTGGTCACCGAACTGAACCTCAATCGGTTTGGAGGAGTCAGCTGTGCCGGAAATGGTAATCGGACAATTCTGCTGCAGCACCATGTGGTCACCGTAGCAGATGTCCAGTTCCAGAGCAGCAGCAACGCCCGGCAGCATCATGCTGCCCCCGAGAATGGTCAGGAATAACGCCTTCATACCTCATCAAGCTACCATTTGTGTGGGTGTATGTCAAGACGGGATTGGAATGATTCTTTTTTTATCGGCTGTTTTCCATTTTTTTGGTGGCATCTGTCCTGGAAATGCGTTGACAGAGGCGGGGTGGAGTGGTAGTCTGGGATGCGGTGACAATGGGTGTTGCCATTTGTGAGAATCCATTTTTCGGAAAGACGTACGCATGATAATTACACTGGTCATAGGGTTGACGCTGGCGCTGGTGCTGGGCATGGTGGCTCAGCAGTTGCGGCTTTCGCCGCTTGTGGGGTATCTGGTAGCAGGCATGCTTGCTGCCCGGCCGTGGTGGGGACACCCGGTGGATAGCCACATCGTGGAGGAATTTTCGCATATAGGCGTGGCGCTGCTCCTGTTCGGTGTGGGCTTGCACTTCCATTTCAAGGATTTGCTGGCGGTGCGGAAAGTGGCGCTGCCGGGCTCGTGCATCTGCATGGTGCTCTGGACGGTGCTGGGCGCTGTGGTATACTATCTGCTGGGCGGGGCGCAGGCCGATTGGCTGGGCGGCACGATGTTCGGCATGTGTGTGTGCGTGAGCAGTACCGTGGTGCTCACCCGTGTGCTTTCCGAGAATCGCCTGCTGCAGACGCCCTCCGGGCATACAGCGCTGGGCTGGCTGGTGGTGGAGGATATCTTCACCATCATCATGCTGGTACTGCTGCCGGTGCTGTTCGGTGGGGATGCCGCGCAGCAGAGCATCTGGGAGGCTCTGGGGTGGATGTCGCTCAAGCTGGTGGCCATGGTCATCTGCGTGGCATATCTGGGGCGCAAGGTGATAGCCCGTGTGCTCACCTATGTTTCCCGTCACAGCTCCGATGAGTTGTTCACGCTGGCGGTGCTGGTGTTTGCGCTGGGCATTGCCGTGCTGTCGGCGCATGTGTTCAATGCATCGATGGAGTTTGGTGCGTTCCTCTCCGGCATGGTGGTGGGGCAGAGCAAGTTTGCCAGCCGGGCAGCATCCGATGCTTTGCCCATGCGCCATGCTTTTGCTGTGTTGTTCTTTGTATCGGTGGGCATGGGCTTCAACCTCAGCGGAATCGTGGAATGCTGGCCGCTGGCGCTGGGAACGGTGCTTTTCACGCTGTTGTTCAAGCCGGTGTCGGCCTATTTCGTCATCCGTATGCTGGGCCGCCCCGGTAGTCTGGGGGTGGTCGTCGGTGCTTCACTTTCCCAGATTGGTGAATTCTCATTCATTCTGGCGGCTCTGGCCGCCGGGACATACGGGTTGATGCCGCAATCGGCGGCCAACGTCATCACCGGAGTAGCCATCATTACCATTACCCTCAATGCGGCGCTGTATCGTTTTGTCCCCGGGCTTATCAAGCGTATGGAGGACAGGGGAATCGGACTGGTGAAGAATTCAGAGCCGGAGATACCCGCTGTCTCAGAGGAGAAACAGCGCGTTATCGTGGTGGGCTATGGCCCCTGCGGCGAGATTACCTCTGATATTCTGCGACGCAACAACATTGATGTGGTCATCATCGAAATGAACGTGGATACCGTAACCCGTCTGCAGAAGGAGGGGATTCCCGTGATTCACGGCGACGCCCGCCAGCGGGCTCTGTTGCAGGCGGCCGGGGTGGAAGAGGCAGAGGCCATCGTCATTTCCGTGACCTCTGCGCCGGCAGATGAGATAGCGGAGGCCGCCGCTTCGCTCAATCCCGGTATCGGCGTGATGGCCGCCACTCACTTCATCCGCAATGCACAGCTGATGCGCCGCAAGGGGGCGCGTGCCATCTTCTCCGGCGAGGAGGAACTGGCTCTCTCCATGGGTGGGTATCTGCTGCATTCCTTCGGTGCGCCGGATGAACAGGTCGTGCGCGAGCGCGATCACATGCGCCGTAAGCTGGCGGGGGAACTTCCCTACCTGAATGAATAGTTATTACCGTGTCATTATGATATTCACTCTCGTTATCGGTCTGACTCTGGCTCTGCTGCTGGGTATTCTGGCGCAGCGTTGCAAACTCTCTCCCCTGGTGGGCTACCTGGTGGCCGGCATGATAGCGGCGCAGCCCTGGTGGGGTGAACCGGTGGATGGCCATGTGGTAGAGGATTTCTCGCACATCGGCGTGGTGCTGCTGCTGTTCGGGGTGGGCTTGCAGTTCCACTTCAAGGATTTGCTGGCGGTGCAGCGTGTGGCGGTGCCGGGGGCACTGGTCTGTATGGCGCTGGTGGTGCTGGCAGGTGGTGCCGGATATTTTTACTTCGGAATCGGGGAACCCACCTGGCTCAACAGCCTGATGTTCGGCCTCTGTATCTGTGTGAGCAGTACCGTGGTGCTCACCCGTGTGCTGACGGATAACCGTGTGATGCAGACCCCTGCCGGGTACACGGCGCTGGGCTGGCTGGTGGTGGAGGATATGTTCACCATCGTGTTGCTGGTGCTGCTGCCGGTGCTGTTCGGGGCCAGCGGGCAGAGTCTGGGCGAAGCGCTCTTGTGGATGGTTATCAAGCTGACCGGGCTCGTGCTGGTGGTCACTCTGGTGGCGCGCAAGCTCATGCGCACTATCTTCACCTATGTGGCACGCAGTGCCTCCGGCGAGCTGTTCACGCTCACAGTGCTGGTGTCTGCGCTGGGCATTGCCGTGCTGTCGGCCAAGGTGTTCAACGCCTCCATGGAGTTCGGCGCGTTCCTCTCCGGCATGGTGGTGGGGCAGAGCCGCTTCGCCAGCCGTGCGGCATCCGATGCCTTACCCATGCGGGATGCCTTTGCCGTGTTGTTCTTCGTATCGGTGGGCATGGGATTCAGCCTGAGCGGTCTGCTGGAGTACTGGCCGCTGGCGCTGGCCACACTCTTTGCCACCATGGTGGTGAAGCCTCTGGTCGCGTTCATTGTGGTGCGGCTGCTGGGTAAATCTATGCGTAAGGCCATGCTGGTGGGCGGCTCCCTTTCCCAGATCGGTGAATTTTCCTTTATTCTGGCCACACTGGTGGCGGGGTCTTACAAGTTGCTGCCCATGGAGGCCGTCAACGTCATCACCGGCGTGGCGATTATCTCCATCACGGTGAATGCGGCTTGCTACCGCTTTGTCCCGGCTGTCATCATGGCGCTGGAGAAACGCTGTATCGGTCTGCCGAAGCGAGGTTCCAACGATTTGATTCCCCCTCCGTCAGAAGATCGGCATCGTGTCATTGTGGTGGGCTACGGTCCTTGCGGCAAGCTGCTCACGGGAATCTTCCGCAAGTATAATCTGGAGGTCATCATCATTGAGATGAATATTGATACTGTCAACCGTCTGGCAGGGGAAAATATCCCCGCCATACTGGGTGATGCCCGCCTGCGCCCCATCCTCCGCACCGCCGGAGTGGAACAAGCGGTGGCCATCGTCATCACCGCACCCGGTGCGCCGTCTACGGATATCACGACTACCGCCCGTGAGCTCAACCCGGACATCAAAGTGGTGGCGAACACGACCTACATTCGCACGGCCCGCGAGCTGATGGCGCATGATAACAACACGGTGTTTTCCGGTGAGGCAGAGGCCTCCCTCTCCATGGCCACGCATGTGCTGCGCGCGCTGGGCGCCACAGAGGAGCAACTCTCCCGGGAGCGTCAGGAGGCGCGCGTCAACATCCTGGGGCTCAAACCCGGACACTGGGTCTGTTTCAGATTTGCTGGTGCTCAAGAGACCTCCAGATGACAGAAAAAGT
>CAYYKC010000069.1:0-13326 GCA_964471605.1 uncultured Akkermansia sp.
CAAAGAAAGCACAAGACCTCACGTTTCTACTACCAGCAGATTTGAAACAGACCCGCTTTTCATACTGTAAGTGTTGTTTTTGTTTACTTCAATGGCTATTATGCCTCCTGCAACACCGAAAAGCACCCACTTTTTGTATCATGACGGCAACCGGGGGAAGGACTCATTGCCGTCCTTCCCCCAAACCCCCATCCTGCTAGGGCAGTTTGGGCTCCTTCGGAGACTTTTTGGGAGACTTTTGGGCGTTGCTTTTGTTTTTACACTTTTCATTTCCCCTAAAAAAAGGAAAAAGTCACACTTTTCTGCTTGAAAAAGCGCATGGGATAGAGTATTTTTCAATCAAATGGCAAACGATTCCGACAGCAAGTCCCGGCGCAGCATCGTACCGCAGGTTTTCCAATGGGAAATGGTACGCAAAGCGCTCCGAGCCGCCGAGGAGGGCGTTTACTGCTGGAATCTGCAAGATAACGAAATCTTCTATACGGAACAATGTGTCAAGATGATGGGCAAGACATACGATGAATGGGCGCCCAACATCTTCACCGAACCGGAAAAAACCGTACACCCGGATGATATTGTCTTTTTCCGTCAAGCCATTCACCGCTACCTGAACAAGCCGACGAATGCCGTCAATCCGCTCCGGGTAGAGTTCCGTCTGCTCAACCTGCGCTCCCGGGGCTGGAAGTGGATTCGTGTGAACGGTATGCTGGAATACGGGCAGGACAGGAAACCTACACGGCTGGTCGGTGTCTGGGTGGATATCACGCGCCGCAAAATGGCAGACATGCACGCCATGGAGGATCGCGATCTCTTCCGAACGCTCATTAACTGCCTGCCCGACAACATCTATTACAAAAACCGGGAATCCCGTTTCGTCATTGCCAATGAAGCAACGGCGCGCAAGATGCGGGTGAATACCCCCTCCGACCTCATCGGCCGCAAGGACTCGCACTTCTTTTCCCCGGAAATGAGTGAAATCGCCCGCCGGGAGGAAGAGGAAATCATGCGAACAGGGAAACCGATTACCAATCGGATTCACCATGAGACCTGGAAAGGCGGTAAGCACACCTGGTCCAAAGTCTCCAAGTTCCCCTGGTACGCAGCGGACGGCTCAGTCAAAGGTGTGGTGGGCATCTCATCGGATGTAACCAAACTCATTGAATCCCAGCAGAAATACCAGCGCATCGCCAGGCAGCTCGATGAGCGCAACCGTGCGCTGGAAAAAGAAATCACGCTGGCGCGCGAAGTGCAGCGAGCCCTGCAACCGCTTCACATCCCGGACAGAGTGTGGAAACAGGAGGACGGACAGGTTCGCCGAGCCACCTTCCATCATGTCTACATGCCCTCCACCGGGGTGGCCGGTGATTGCTTCGAGGTTTTCCCGGTGGGCAATTCCGGCATCGGCATGCTCATCTGTGATGTTATGGGGCATGGCGTTCGCGCGGCACTCATTGCCTCCATGCTTCGCGGTCTCATGGAACAGGTAGCCAACCTTGCCGATACACCCGGGCTTCTTCTCTCCAGCCTCAACCGCCAGCTTTACAGGATATTTGACCGGGCCAACATCACCATGTTTGCCTCGGCCTGCTACGTCTATCTGGATCTGGCTAAGCGCCGCATGACGCTTTCCGGCGCAGGCCATCCCTCGCCTTTCGTGCTGCAACCCTCCGGCGAGGCATTCGTACCCGCCATTCCCCGCTCGCCTGCTCTGGGCCTTCTGGAAAACGCCATGTTCCGCGAGAGCGAAATTGCGCTGGAAAACGGCACCAAGCTCATGCTCTACACAGATGGGCTGACGGAAGCGCACAATGCAGAACAGGAGGAACTGGGAACCGCTCGCATCATCGACTTCCTGAAAGAGCGTTCTCCGCAAAGCATCCGGGAAATGATAGATATATCTCTGGCTGCCATGCACCAATTCACCGGCAGTTCCGCTCAGGATGACGACATCTGCCTTCTGGGCGTTGAATTCCGGGATGAAATCGGTGCAGAGTCTCAAAATCAGCTTGGTTGACGTGTTTTTCCGCTATGCGACCGCAAAAAATGATTGCCATAGCACCATTTTAGCGGTAGGCTAGGCAACAGATAGATATTTTTATGAAGGACGAATCCCAAAACAGCATCGCTGACTCCATCAACCTTTCTGAGTTGACTGATTTCCAATTCGGCCCGTCCTGGGCTCGCGGAGGCTCTGCACCTGCCCGCACCTGGACGGATGCACCTCGCGACCGCAGGGATTCTGTCGCCCCGGGCGAACGCCGCAGCTTCTCCGGACGCGATGAGCGCCGTCCCCGCCGCGATGACAAGCCCTTCCGCAAGGGTGACTCCAAGTCGGTGCGCCGAGGCGAGCGTCCTGAGCGCCCCGCTCCGGAGCCGCTGAAACCGGTGGAGGGATATCGGGTAGAACTCCGTCCCGCCAACAGCATCCTGACCCTTTTCGCCTCTGAAATCCAGAAACAGAAGCGTGCGCTTCCGCTCCTGGATATGGCTCGGGTCGTCATGAGTACCGGAAATCGCTACGATCTCGTCTTCATGAAGATGGAGAACAGCCCGGCGCTGATTCATTCCACCCGGGAAGACGGTGCCTGTTGGCTTAGTCGCGCCGAGGCCGTTGCCTATCTGCGTCAGGCTCCCTGGTTCACCGAGCTTTACAAGGAAGAACAGATAGAGATTGAGGCGCCCAAGGGAACATTCACCTCCATCGCCGTTTGCAGCATGGGCAAGGAACTTATCGGCCCGGCGAACTGGCACGGCTATCAGGCGGCGCTCATGGAGCTGTACCGCAGCAAGTACAGCAACATGCCGCTGGAGGTCTTCAAGAATAAAATTATTCTCGACAAGACAGAGGAAACCATCGCCGCATGGAAGGAAGCAGCAACGCACAAATCCGTCTGGAAGCCGCTGCGTGACGGTGCCGATGAGATTATTCTGGAAGATATGCGAGCCGTTGAAGCAGACTTCGAGGCCAATCACTTTGACTCCATATACGAAACCGTCGATAAGGTATTCATCAACGGCGCGACTCCGGCGGAAAAGCTCAGCGAAGGGCTGTTTGCCCATGTGAAGCTTCTGTCGGACAAGACCCGCCGCTTCCCGCAGATGCTCATCCCCAACCTCTGTCACGGGCTGGCCCGCCACCACATGCCCATCTACAAATGGCACGGCAACCACTTCACCGGGCCGAGCCGCATCCGCACCATCCCGGCAGACATGGTATTGGCCGACCGCATGGTAGCCATCGTCAACTGGAGCAAGGAGAACTCCGGCAAGAAAGCAGAGGAAATGTTCGCCGAGCTGTCCGGTGTTCCCGCCGGAACCGATGAGGAAAGCAAGGCAGCTGCGACAGAAGCACACGCTCCCTACGTGGCCGATATGCTGTGGCTGCTCGAACAGGGATTCATCGTTGTCACCAGCGATAACGCGATATGGTTCCCCAAGGGTGAGAATGCTCCTGCCCCCACCCCTGCCCCGACTCGCAACAAACACAACCGCAATCAGAAAAAACGCCGTCAGGCCAAGCCCGAGACCTCCGCGAAAGCACCCGAGGCTACGCCTGCCGAATAATCATCCTTACAACTGCCATGCTACTGGATATCAAACAATACGGCGACCCGGTTCTTCGGGCGGAAAGCGCTCCTCTGGAGCATCTGGACCCGGAGCTGAAGAATCTGGCGGATAACATGCTCGAAACAATGTATGCGGCAGAGGGTATCGGACTCGCTGCCCCACAAATCGGGCTCAACATTCAGATGGTTGTCATCGATATCCCGGAGGATGAGGAAGAAAAGGATGTGCCCGAGACCGCGATTGTCAACGGGGAGACGAAACCCATCCGCGACATCATGCCGTTGGTATTCGTGAATCCCGTTCTGGAGCCGTACGGCAACCTCTGCCCCTTTACGGAGGGATGCCTGAGCGTGCGCGGTATACGTTCCAATGTGCTTCGTCCGGAGTTTGTGAAGGCAAAGCTCACGCTGCTGGATGGCTCCGTTCTGGAGATTGACTGCGGCGGTCTGCTGGCGCGCTGCCTGCAGCACGAATGCGATCACCTCAAAGGCTTCCTCTTCACAGACAGAGTTTCGTCGGCTGCAAAAATCACGCTGGCGAAAAAGCTCAAGAAGCTCGCCGCATCACGCTGAGGCAAGCGGCTTTCAGCATCAACCCATACACCTTCCGGCGCGGGACTTTCACCCGCGCCTGATTTTTTCTGCCACGGATGAGTTTCAGGGTGCTCAACCCCAGCAGAGCCGGCAACATCACCGTAAAACGCAGGCGAAAACTCCCCAGACGGGAGCCATAATCCAGGCCATCCCGCAGGTAGCGTTCAGCTCTGTTCTGCCAACAAACTTCATCGCTGCAAAGATAGGAACGCCCGCGTACTGCATCCTCCCGCAAATCCCGCAGGATGTTGATGAGCTGCAAGCCTCTGCCGAAACGTATTCCGGCCTGATGCATCAAGTCACGCCGCTCCGGATGACAGAAGCGATTTCCCATCGTTTCATAGCCCAAATCCGTCCAGAACTCACCCACGCAGCCGGCCACCAGATAGGTATAACGCAGGGTATCCTCATCGGATTCCACCTGTGCGCGGTTCTCAAAATAGGTCAGATCCCAGCTCTGGCCTTCAACAATGAGAGACAACACACGGCGAATCAGGTTCACTTGAACTTCCGGCATCGTCTGCAACATGTCCAGGCACTCCCCGAAGCGTTGCAGGAGCGTGCGTTCCGAGGGATTCTGCTGAGCCGCAGCCATCTCTCCCGATAGCATCCGGTGCAGCTCCGTCAATTCCTCCGGGGCGGATGTTCCCGCGACAGCCCGGCCCATTTGCTGAAGTACCAGCAAGCGCAACTCCGCATCGGCAGACGAAGTATCGGCCACGCTGTCTGTAGCCCGAGCCAGCAGATAAGCCAGAGAGATAGCGGGACGCATCTCCTCCGGCAGAAATACCATGCTCAGGTAAAAACTGCGGGAAACGGATTTCAGCAAATCACCCTCTGTGGCAGGATTATTCATCAGCTCATGCGACGCAGTGCTCCGCGAATCAACTCGTCCGTGGCGGCCTGTGGATTTTCCTTCACGAGCGCCGCTATAGCCTTGCGGGCTTCCGTCTGCTTGAAGCCCAATGCGACCAGTGCCAATTCTGCGTCACCGGCGGCCTCCGATGTGGTGCCCTGCTGCTGTGCCTCCCAAGTGGAGGCAAGCCCAACCTTATCCTTGAGCTCCAGAATAATGCGCTCAGCCGTACGCTTCCCCACCCCCTTGGCTCGAGCAATGGCCTGCACATCTCCGCCGACAACAGCTTGTTTGAAAGCAGATACATTCAAGCCACTGAGAATGGAAATGGCCGTAGCCGGGCCGATTCCGCTCACACGGTCAATGAGCAGTCGGAAGATATCCCGCTCCGCATCCGTTGCAAACCCGTAGAGCACCTGCGAGTTTTCACGCACATGGAAATGAATCTTCAGCGTCACGGTCTGCCCCTCCATTGGATTGACCGCATCAAAGGTGGACAACGGGACCTGGACTTCATAGCCCACCCCATTGACATCCAGCACCAGGCATTGCGGCATGGCCTCAGCCACAGTTCCTCGAAGAAAAGCTATCATGGTTCGTTACTGTTGGGGTTTCAGTTGGTCTTCCACAGTCTGGAACTGAGCCTCCGGGCCCAGACCTCCGATTTCTTTGAGCAGTTCCTGCACACGGCTATTGAGTCGGTTATAGTCCGGCGGCCCGTTTTGCTCCTCCTTCGAACCGGGAAAGATGATATAGGAAACTCCCAGATTCGATACGGCGCGGGCATAGGAAGTAGCACGGGGATTCACCAGCTTGCTCAAGCGAAGAGATGCCTCACCTGTCTTGAATTTCGGGCCGTAATCACCCACTAATGCGGGGAAAACACGGTTATCCACCACCACGGCGGCATAATCGCCCGGCTGCGGACGATACGTTTCGTCCTTTCCCTCCTTAAAAGTGAGAGGAATGACGATAAATGGGTCATATTCCGCCAGCAGGAAGCTGAAAAGCTTGAGATCTGCCACCACGGTGCGTGCATGGTCGATAGCATCCTTGGAACTCTTGCTGTCTTTCTTCAGTTTCTCCAGCCTATCCTCCCATTTTGCCAGCAAGGGATTGGGAGTTTTGCCAACCTTACGCCAGCGATACGAGGTCGATGGCTGGTAATAATCGCTCTTCATCACCTTGTCCGACATCCTGGGCAGGCGATCACCGTCCGAGCCGTCGGACACCACATCCATATCCGCCTGCATCCACAGCACCTTGCGACCGGTATCAGGTGCCGAAATCTGCAGAATCGTGTCCGTATCGTAAAAATTGTGACGGTCCAGCAATCTGTCCAGCGTGGCGGCATTCTTACGGATGCGGTTCTGCTTATGCAGGTAAAGAGCATGGAACCAAGGAGAAACCTGTGCATTCTGCATCAGCGCATCGTAGCAATTCAGCACACCCGGCAGCTTGGGGTTGACCTGTTTGAGTTCCTCGCCGTTGGCGGCATGTGGCTGCCGCAGGCTCAGCGACATCTGCACCTGATAGGCATCCTTTTCCTTGCGGTCGGACGAGGCTGTGGTACCCGGCTTAAACTCAACCCCGCTGCGCATGTTGATACCCGCACCCAATTCATTCACATGCTCAAACGTGCCGCTCTCCACCTTCTCCGGCAATGCAGGCGGGAACGGCGGCAGCACGATATCAGGCATGGTAAAGGTGTTATCCGGTCGCCAGGGAGCAGCCGTCTCCACCACCGGAGCAACAACGGGCTCCGGTGCAGGCTGTTGCTCAGGCGGAGCAAAGGACTCCGACTTGGGTGACGGCGCGGGTGTCGGCGGCTCCGGGATGCCCACCAACAGCTTCACCAGCTCAATGGGATAAGGAGTATACAGTGAACCGGCAGCCAGGAGCAACACGCCCAGCAGCCCTGCTCCGAACAGGGGAAGACAGCCTTTCTTTTTCTTCGGCGATTGGTGATTCATGCTTCGTCGAGGGGAGATACTTGACGCGGACGCCGCCCCATTACCAGACGCAGCACCCACAATGGCAGATTCCGCACCAGCAATCCGGCCAGACGAATCCGCAGAGAGGGATAATAGCGGGCTTTACCGCTTTCCAACGCAGATACCGCTCCATTCACCACCGTGGGAATGGGCGTATAAAACCATTTTTTGAAAGGAGAATAGCCGTTGGTGCATCCGTGGCGACGAGCCACATCACCAAAGCCCGTATGAACGGGACCGGGGCATACCGCCACAACAGGCACGCCATCCGCACGGACTTCCAGACGAATAGCCTCACTGAAAGACGCGACAAATGACTTCGAGGCGGCATATATGGCAAAATCCGGAATGAACAAATCAGCTGCAAGCGAGGCAATGTTGATGATACCCCCACCCTGCTTTCGCATGCGTGGCAGCAACGCACGGGTAAGCTCTGCAACGGCCACCACATTCACCTCCAACATACAGCGGTTACGCTCCGGAGCACTGGCGGCGTATTCTCCGTAGTCCCCGAGTCCGGCATTATTCACCAGCAATATTCGGCCTTCCGGCAGCGCGGACAATTCATGTATCAAGGCAGAACGAGCCGCCGCATCAGCCAAATCACATGGGATAGTGGTCACCTGCAAATCCGAATGGAGAGTTCGCAATTCATCGGCCAGCTTCTGCAGAATTTCACCACGGCGAGCCACCAGAACCAAATGGGCACACTCTTTGGCCAAACGGCGAGCAAACGCTTCACCGAAGCCGGAAGACGCACCGGTGATTACTGCATGGGCATACCTCATACGCCTATTCTCCCACAGAGACAAACGCAAATCAAGTCTAATCTGCGTGTCGGAAGCATTGACTCCGCAAATGAACTCTGATACGCTTCTCCGGCATTGATTCGATAAGAATCAGCTCGGAAAAAATTCGCGCACTAAAGGTTCCTGTACAGCAAAGAGTGCCTCACGGTCGGCAGGCTCATAATCCAGATAACCGTGCAGGTGCACCAGACCGTGTACCATGTAACGGAACAGTTCCTCCTGCGGAGTCAGGCAGTGAGACCGGGCATAGGCTACCGCAGTATCGCAGCTGACCAGAATTTCACCATAGGGAAACGTGATTGCATCCGTCGGCGTGGGATCGTTGAGAAATTCCCCGTGCACCTGCGCGATAGTTGCGTCATCCACAATGGAGATTTCCACCAGAGGAAGAGATGAAAGCACATGGTCCGGTCCCGGCGGTTGCTCCAGCAAACGGGGGAGCAACGCCTCCAATGCCCCGCGAAAACGCTCAACGAGAGACTCCGTAACCCAGGAGCCATCAGCATTCAGGAAGATTTCAATTTCCGGCATCATTGGCTGATTCCTGTTCTTCGCGCAGAAGTTGTTTGCGGCGCTTCGCCTCCGCGCGGGCTGCACGGAAAAAACTTTGAAACTGCTCCAGACACTCTGCACCCAGCACCCCACCCTGCACCTCGCAGCGGTGATTAAGCGGAGGATTGGAATCCAGCAGGTGAATCCACCCACCACATGCACCGCCCTTTGGATCGGGAATCCCGAACACCACCCGGGAGGGTCGGCAATGCACCATCGCTCCGGCACACATGGGGCAAGGTTCCTTGGTCACATAGACAGTACACCCCTCCAGACGCCAATCGCCCACCGCAGCTTCCGCAGCAGTGAGCGCCAGCATCTCCGCGTGAGCAGTGGCATCTTTGAGGGCCTCCACCTGGTTCCAACCGCGGGCAATCACGCGGTCGCCCTTCACAATGACACAACCGCAGGGAACCTCGCCGGCCGCGCGAGCTTTCTCCGCCTCGCGCATGGCCAGCATCATGAAATGTTCGTCTTCCGTCAAGGAGGTTTACTTGATGGTGACGCGGGAATCGTTGTCCAAAATATCCTGCAATTCCGGCCAACCTTCCTCAGTCTGGTTCTGGAACATGTGCAGGTACACGGAAACGGCTCCAGCGGGATACTTCTCGAACAAGGCATCCACAGCCTCCTTGAGCTTGTCAGCATCCAGAGTCTCCGGCAGCACATCCACCACACCGTGCCCATTGTGCTCAATACCGAGCTTCTCGATAAAGCCCACCAGCATGCCCTCGTGCTTACGAATCAGCCAAACCTGCAGCAAGTGGTCGGCAATCGTCTCTGCCGGCTTCCATGCCAGCATCTTCTTAATCCAGGCAAACTGTTCCTCCACACTTTTCTGCTGCATAAACTGCGGACGCAACTTCTTCAGGGCACCCAGCTCGCGCAGAGCGGCACGGTACACGCCACGCTCCTGGTTGCGCATCCAGCCCAGGAACTCATTCACGGTCTCGTCATCGGACTTCTGGAAAATGGTATAAGATTTCATAGTGCTATCTGTTAACGGTGCAAAAAGCTTGCATAGTTAAACATATTCACCGCTATTTGTCCAGCTCAACCTAAGGCATGGGGAAGCAATGAGCTCTTACCTTTGTGTCATACCCTCTTGCCATCAAGGATAACAAGAGGGTACGAGCTCCAATAATTAGTGAACGCATGTTTTTTTTCATGACTCTCAACTGCATGAAGAACCGTGTGCGAACCTGTATCTGCGCCGCTCTCGATGCGAGCTGGATTCATCGGAGAGGGATGGGTATCATCTTTCTGCGCGTCTGTGTGAGCATTCTGATGCTGGGGCACGGACTGCCGAAGCTGTGGATGCTGTTGAACGGCGGCGGAAGTGAATGGCTTGACCCACTGGGAATTGGCGGCACACTCTCGTTGGCTCTGTGTGCCTTTGCGGAAGTCTTTTGCAGTTTCTTTCTCATTGTGGGACTTTTCTCACGGTTTTCGGCCATGGTGCTGCTGATAAACTTCTGGGTGGTAGTGTTCGTTGTGCATGCGCAGAGCAACTGGGCACAGGCAGAGCTTCCCCTGCTCTATCTGATATGCTACGGGACGCTCGTATGCACCGGCGCCGGGCCATTCAGTCTGGACAGCCTGATAAAACGGCGCCTGCACTACCGCTATTCAGAAGCATCGCCCGGCATGCCGACCTGCGGCATCAGGGAGGCTGCCAGAGCTTCATCCGTAAAGTAATTCAGACCCGAGAGCTTGCCGCTGCGCAGCGCGGCGGCCAACTCTGCCTGCGCACGAGCATTGCCGGAGAATGCGAGACGGTGCAATTCCAATGCAGCGGCGTAGGCCCACACGTTTTTATCCATGGGTAGCTGCGGATTGAGCTGTTGCATCAGGCTGAGCACCAGCACCGGAAAGGTAGAGGTATTCACCGCTTGGCGTGCTTCCTGAAACAAAGTACTCCATTCGGACTTCGTCGGTGCAGCAGCCGGATTCAGCGACAAAATCGGACTGCCCCCGGGGGACTGCTTACCCCCGGTCAGCTGCGCCCAGACTTCGCTCATCGCCGCAGGGTCCAGCGTGATGGAATCCTGCTGCTGTGCTGCAGCCAATCCCACCAGCATGGCGCTGAGGAATAACCGTTTCATCAGTTCTTGTTGGAAGCGCGGCGACGGAACGAATGTACGGTGATGAGCCCCCAGGCTTCCTGCATGCCGGAGGGTACAAACCACGGTTCTTTCTTGATTTTCTCCATACGGATGTTGACTTTGTTCTGGGCGCGAGCCAATTTATCCAACTGGATATCATTCCCGCCTATCAGCACCGGCATGGGGTCAAACATCTTGATGAGTTGCCTGGCTGCTTCCTTTGCGCTCTTCTCATCCTTCGCGGAATCCACAATCGGCTCAGCTTCAGCCAGTTTTTCAATCTCCTTGGCGTACTGGCGCTCTATGCTCGCCTCATTGGAGGTCGTCTTCTTTCGCCCGCGACGCTCCGCTTTCTCCTGCTTATCGTCGTCTTTATCGGCCCATGCCACAGAGGACGTGACAACAAACAGCCCCAGCGACAGGGCCGTCACACGAATCAGAGGAAACAGCGTTCTCATTACCGCCAGCATAGCACAGAAGCCCTTTCATGTCAAACGGGAATCTTGCTTTCCCTGCCCGTTCACGCTACAATGCGCGCGCATGAACGCCACGCAGATTCACCAGGTACTGGAAAACACCGGAGTGACCCCGTCCAAATCCATGGGGCAGAACTTCCTGGTGGATGAGAATATAGCCCGCTGGATTGTCAGCCAGCTGGAAATTACCCCGGAAGATTGCGTGGTGGAAGTAGGCCCGGGTACAGGTGCCCTCACCGAACACATGGCCCCGCTGTGCCGTAAGCTCATCCTGGTGGAGTTCGATGCCCGTCTGGCCGAATACCAACGGCAGCGTTGGGCAGATTGCCCGCATGTGACGGTTCATCATGCCGACGGTGCCTCTTGGGACCCGCGCCCGCTCTTTGCAGAGCGTCCGGTCAAGTTCATGGGCAACCTTCCTTATTCTGCCGGGGGAGCTATTCTGTCCAATTTCCTGACCTCGCCCTGCGCGGTGGAACGCGCGGTGGTCATGCTGCAAAAAGAATTCATCGACCGCATTCTGGCAAAACCCGGGGATGAGGCCTACGGGTTGCTCTCCCTGCGTATGCAGATGGACTGGGTTCCCAAAGCACTCAAGACTGTGCCGCCGGAGGCTTTTTCTCCTCGTCCGAAGATAGATTCGACGGTCATGCTGCTCACTCCGCGCGACCCGCTGAGCCTGCCAGCTTTCGACCACAAACTGATGGATGAGCTGATGCGTCGCTGCTTTGCCCAGCGCCGCAAGCAGATGCACAAGCAGCTTCCGGAACAGCCGGAGTGGAAGGATGTGGCCGCACGCCTCGGTATCTCCCCCACGGCCCGTCCGGAGGAACTGGGGCTGGAGGAATGGGTAAACGTGACCAACGCCTACGACCCACACCCGCTGGCCGCCGTGCCGCAAAAGGACGATGAGCTGCTGGATGTGGTGAACGAGCAGAATCAGGTGCTGCGTCAGGCCACGAGAAAGGAGATTCATGATAACGGTCTGATGCACCGCGCCGTCCACATTCTGGTGTTCAACAAGCATCACGACTGTCTCCTGCAACAACGTTCCCACCTCAAAGACCGTCACCCCGGCGTGTGGGATTCCTCTGCCGCAGGGCATCTGGATGCCGGGGAGGATTACGAAACCGCCGCCCGCCGAGAGCTGCAGGAGGAACTGGGTATCACGGACACGCGACTCCTGCATCTGGCAGACCTGCCGCCCACCCCCGGCAACGGCATGGAACACGTGGCCCTCTATGCCGCCCTCTACAACGGCAAGGTTCACTTCCCCGCTGCGGAGATTTCCGGCGTCATCCCCTTCCCGTCAACACTCATCGACTCCTGGTTGGAGCGCCGCCCGCAGGACTTTGCCTGCTCCTTTGCCGAATGTTGGAAGATTGCCCGCACCATGCTGGGGCAATAAAACGGTCACTCCGGAAACACCGGAGTTTTTTGCTCACTTCCCCGGCATATAATACAAAACAGCTGCTTCCCCGTAGGCCATCGAAAGGAAGCAGCTGCCGAAGATGGTGTTTATCGAAAACGCTCACTTGCGCCTGCGGCGCACGGCAAGACAGGCTAACGACAGTAGGGTAAGAGTAGCCGTTGCCGGTTCGGGAACAGCCGGTGTTACTTCATAGTTGATGACAACTTTGTTGCCATTAGTCGTAATGCTGGCGGTTACATTGTCAGTTTGGTTCAGTTTAATCCCGCTGACATCAAACACTTCATCGCCCCCGGCATGCGTCACTCTGGATGCATCATAGAGGGTGACAGAACCGGAACCAGTCAAACCGGATGTATCAAAATTGCCTGTAAGTGTAATCTTTTTACCGTTAGACCATAAAGTACCTGCTTCCATATTGGCATCGAAAAGCCCGTGCGACACAGAAGTGAATGTTCCATAATCAATGGTAAAATCACAATTGTAACCAATAGCATTGGTTCCGTACAATTTAAACAACGCACCACCGCCCAGAGTAAACGAGTTGACTCTCAATTCAGGAGCCGTATGGTTTGCTTCAAACTTAATGGTATTACCGGCTCCCAATTCGATGGAATTAGTCGCACCGAGGTAATCTTGGGTGGATGACCACACGATTACTTCGCTACCCGGGGAGATGATAGCTGTATCCTGACTACTCTGGGGATAATACCCATTTTTCAAATCCCAGTTTCCACTGGTACCCCACATGCCATCCCCCGCTGCTCCGGTCCACGTATACACAGCGGCATTCACCATGCCGGCGCAGACAAAGAATAGGCTTAAAATTATTTTCTTGCAGTTCATGCTATTGGTTTCTTGTGTTTTATCAGCAAGCAATCGTCGTTACGGTAAACCCGATCGCTCGCCTCACAAAGCATAGTACAGCATTTAGAATGCTGTAGC
>CAYYKC010000070.1:0-13251 GCA_964471605.1 uncultured Akkermansia sp.
TGTAACTCCGTTCCCGCGCCACCGTAGAGGCTGGGGAACCCATTGACGAATACTCTCTTAATCTTTGTACTCATGGTAGTTGGGTGTTTGACTTTTGTCTGTATACGGACACTCCGTAAAACAGATATCCCCGGGTTTATCACACTTGCCGTGGGTATGCAATAGTGTAGCTGCTTTCTTTTCTTTGTTTGCGTAACTTTTGGCGAAAACGGGCGGATTGCCCGGGTGATATCGGTCACGGAGGCTGCTGCCGCACTTGCGATGCTTTTAGAGATGGGGGGTGAGCTCTGGATGGGGAAAAATGCGCGTGCCGGTGAAGCTGACTTAATAGTTCCTTTACAAAGGGAGGCAAAGATGCTATCCTTACTGTCTCTTGTTACAAGTCATGAACAACCTGCTTTCCATCGAAGAGTTGACCGGCGATCAGATTCGTGAGTTACTTGCATTGGGCCACAAGCTCAAGGCAGAGCGTGGTCGCCATCCCCATTGCCCGCTGACCGGGCAGACCTGGGCGCTCATTTTCTCCAAGTCATCCACCCGTACGCGTGTTTCTTTCGAGGTGGGTATTGCCGAGCTCGGCGGCCGCCCGATGTTCCTTTCCACCCGTGATATCCAGCTGGGACGCGGGGAGCCGATCAAGGATACGGCGCGTGTGCTGGGACGCATGATTCATGGCGCGGTCATCCGCACCTATGCCCAGCAGGATGTGGTGGATTTTGCCGCTTATTCCCAGCTCCCCACCATCAATGCCCTCACGGATCTGGAGCATCCCTGTCAGATTCTCGCCGACCTGCTCACCATTGAGGAGCAGTACGGTGTGGGTGCCTGGAAGGATATGAAGATTTCTTTCCTGGGTGATGTGGATAACAACATGGGCCGCTCCTGGATGTGGGCGGCAAAGCATCTGGGCTTCACGCTGGCACTGGCCGGCCCGGAGCAGGCGCTGCCGAAGCCGGAGACGCTGGCTGCGCTGGATTGCAGCAACATCATCTGTACCACGGATGCCGCTGAAGCGGTGCGCGATTGTATGGTGGTGAATACGGATACCTGGATTTCCATGGGGCAGGAGGCAGAGAAGGGGACGAAGGAGAAAGCGTTCTTCCCCTATCAGGTGAATAGCGAGTTGCTGAAACTGGCCGCCCCGAATCATGTGGTGCTGCACTGTCTGCCCGCCTACCGTGGCTATGAAATCACGGAAGAGGTGCTGGAGGGGAATGCGCCTGTCATTTTCCGCGAGGCTGAAAACCGTCTGCATGCCCAGAAGGCTGTCCTCTATACGCTGGCTACCACTCGTCAGTCCTGATTATGAGTACGTATAACGAACGTATCGAGGAGCTCCTGGATGATATGTCTGTCTTTGAAGACTGGACGGAGCGCTACGAATACATCATCTCTCTGGGGCGCAAGCTGCCGCCCATGCCGGAGGTGTACCGCCGCAACTCCAATCTCATCAAGGGGTGTCAGAGCCGCGTCTGGGTGGGCACGGAGATGTTCATGGGGCAGATGAAGATACATGCGGACAGCGATTCGCTCATCACAAAGGGGCTCATTGCGCTCTTCATCCGTCTGCTCTCTGACCTGACCCCGGCAGAAATTCTGGCGGCCGACCTGAGCCGACTGGATGAGTGCGGTATACGCGAGCATCTGGCCTCTACCCGAGCCAATGCGCTCACCGCCATGGCCGGCACTATCATCAAGGCGGCAGAAAAAGCACAGTAATTCTCATCCTGTGAATCTCTCCGCAGCCATAGCCGGGCGTCTGCAGAAGCTCCCCCCCGCGACTGATGCCTATCGCGTGCTGGATGGTACGGTCTGGCCGGGGGTGTTTGCGGATGCTCTGGCGGATCGCCTGCTGGTGTCGCTGCGGGATGTTGAGTTGCCGCAGGCTCTGGCTGAGCAGTTGCGTGCCACCGGACGCCCGGTGTATGTGAAGCGTCTGGATAAGGATGTGAAGGAAGCTCCGCAGCATTTCTGCGGACCGGAGGCGGAGTTGCAGTTCGAAATCACGGAGAATGGGGTGCGCTATCTCATGGACATGGGGGCAGGGTACTCCCAAGGAATTTTCCTGGACCAGCGGGACAATCGCGCCGAAGTGCGCCGCCGTTGCCGCCCGGGAACCACGCTGCTGAATACCTTTGCCTATACCGGTGCTTTTTCTCTCTGTGCCGCTCTCTCCGGCGCCACAACCACGACGCTGGACTTGGCGCAGCCCTGTCTGAGCTGGGGGAAACGCAATATGGAGCTCAACGGCGTGAATCCCGATGAACACTTTTTCTGCAAGGGGGATGTGCTTCACTGGCTGGAGCGTTTTGCGCGGCAGGGGCGTCGCTTTGATGCCATTGTGCTGGACCCTCCCACGTTCTCCCGCGATGAAAAGGGGCGTATCTGGCGCGTGGAGCGTGATTATGGCAGGCTGGTGGAAAAAGCTGCGGCCTGCCTGACACCCGGCGGTTGGATGCTCTGCACGACCAATTGCCGCAAACTCTCCCACGCTGCTTTCCGTCAGCTTGTCGGCTCGGGCTGCCCCGCTGCCCGTCTGAAATCGGCTCCCATGCCCTTTGATTTTGACGGAGAGGACTACCTTAAGTGCATCTGGTTGCAAACATGACACTTTTTCGGCTGTGGAAGCCCTCCCCTCAGAGCCGCTAGATTTTGTGGAGGGGGGGTCAGACGGTAAGGCGTTCTTCTCCTGCTTTTATGCGGAGCAAACTGCTCTTAACCCTCATTTCTCATAGGGTCGCGGGGTTTTCTTCTTAGAAAGATTCTTAACAAAACTAAAATAACTCGATATACAAGATGTGGTGTAGTTTTGAAAAATGTGCAACTATATTTTGTGGATGAAAAGTTGATAAAGAAATAATTTTTTGCTTGCAAAGAGAGGATTAGCGTGTTAAATTCGGCCCAGTTCGCGCAACGGCGGGCGTGTGGGGGGAGAAGTCGACCCACGGCGCAGGCAGAGGCAGCGACGAAACTCTCTCCCAAACGATTTAAACACAACAAATCAGCTCTACAATCATGTCGGAAATCATCAAACGCAACGGAAAGCGCGAGCGATTCGAGGCCTACAAGGTGCAGCAGGCCATTGAGAAGGCATATCATGCCTCGCAGGAAGAATATAATCCTCTGGTGTATGCCAATGTGCTGGATGCCCTCAAGAAAGAGGAGTACCTGCCGGTGGAGAAGGTGCAGGACATCATCGAGAAGGAGCTGATGAAGGCCGGCTCGTTCGACACGGCACGCAATTTCATCAAGTACCGTTTCCTGCACAAGCTGCAGCGCGAACAGATTGCCGGCATGTACAAGGGCAACACCTGGGTGGATTGTAAGCAGACCATCGAGGAATATGTGGGCAATACGGACTGGCGTATCAAGGCCAACTCCAACACGACCTATTCCAACGCCGGTCTGGTGAATAACACCGCCGGTAAGGTGATTGCCAACTACTGGCTTGACCAGGTGTACACCCCGGAGGAAGGCGCAGCACACCGCAACGGCGACTATCATATTCACGATTTGGACTGTCTGACGGGTTACTGCGCCGGCTGGAGCCTGCGTAACCTGCTCAACGAGGGCTTCAACGGTGTTCGCAGCCGTGTGAACAGCTGCCCGCCCAAGCACTTCCGCGAGGCGCTGGGGCAGATGGCCAACTTCCTGGGTATCCTCCAGTCCGAATGGGCCGGCGCTCAGGCATTCAGCTCTTTCGATACCTATCTTTCGCCCTACCTTTTCAAGGACCAGCTGCCGTACAGCGCGGTGAAGAAAGCGCTTCGTAACTTCGTGTACAACCTGAACGTGCCGTCCCGCTGGGGACAGAGCCCGTTCACGAACGTGACGATAGACTGGACCGTTCCCCGCGACCTTCGCGAGCAGTCGCCGTTCTCCGGCGGTCAGCACATCTTTGAAGGACTCAATGATGAGAGGCTGCTCTCCATTGCCCGCGAACGCGGTGTGGACTCTCTCACGGCGCTGACCTATAAGCACTTCCAGCCGGAAATGAAGGTTATCCAGAAAGCTTTCTATGAGGTGCTGACCGAAGGCGACAGCACGGGACAGCCGTTCACGTTCCCCATTCCCACGGTGAACATCACCGAGGACTTCGACTGGGATGACGAGAACGTGCCTCTGCTCTTCGAGAACGCTGCCAAGATTGGTTCCTCCTACTTCCAGAACTTCATCGGCTCGCAGTACAAGTTCGATGAGAACGGTAACAAGGTTATCGATGAGGAGGCCTACAAGCCGGATGCCGTGCGTTCCATGTGCTGCCGCTTGCAGCTGGACCTGCGCGAGCTGCTCAAGCGCGGCGGCGGTCTCTTCGGGTCTGCGGAAATGACCGGTTCCATCGGCGTGGTCACCATCAACATGGCACGTCTCGGCTATCTGTACAAGGGCAATAAGAACCTGCTGTACACCAAGCTGGGCGAACTCATGGATCTGGCCAAGGAGACGCTGGAGAAGAAGCGTGTGTTCATCAACATGCTCTATGACCGCGGTCTCTATCCCTACACCAAGCGCTACCTGCCGCACCTGCGTAACCACTTCTCCACCATCGGTCTGAACGGTATCAACGAAATGCTTCGCAACTTCTCCAACGATACCCTCAACACCGCTGTGCCGGAAGGTATCGCCTTTGCCGAGGAAGTGCTGCACTTCATGCGCGAGCGCATTCGCGGCTATCAGGCTGAGACCGGCAACCTGTACAACCTGGAGGCAACCCCGGCCGAAGGTACGACTCACCGCTTTGCCCGCGAAGACCAGAAGCGCTACCCGGACATCATCCAGTCCGGTACACCCGGTCACCGTTATTACACCAACAGCTCCCAGCTGCCGGCCGGTTATACACACGACCTCTTCAAGGCTCTCAAGATGCAGGACAAGCTGCAGTGCTGCTACACGGGCGGTACCGTCTTCCACATGTACATGAACGAGGCCATCTCCTCCCCGGAGGCCTGCCGCGACATCGTTCGCAAGGTGCTGACCAACTTCAAGATGCCCTACATCACCGTGACCCCGCTCTTCTCCGTCTGTGAGAAGCACGGTTACCTGAAGGGCCGCCACGACTACTGCCCCATCTGCGACGAGGAGCTGATTGCCCGCGCCCGCAAGGAGGAGCAGCCGGAACTCCCCCTCTTCTGATAACAGACAGACCCATTCCTTACCACCAACCAATAGAATCATTACCATGAGCGACATCAAACCCGTACTCAAGACCGATGCGCAGATTCTGGCTGAACATGCCGAGGAGCGCACCCGCTGCACCGTGTTCACCCGCGTGATGGGCTACCACCGTCCGGTGGAGACCTTCAACGCCGGTAAGCAGGGCGAATTCGAGGAACGCGCTCACTTTACTGAGCCCGGTTGCGGTTGCTGCGAGGACGCCATTCTCAAGTAATGCGCCATCCCGCAGACATTACCCCGCTGACCTTCCTGGATTATCCCAAGAAAGCGGCTTGCATCTTCTGGTTTACAGGGTGCAATCTGCGATGCCCGTACTGCTACAACCCCGAGCTGGTTTTCGGCAAGGGGGGCGGTATGGATGAAATGGCCTTCCTGCAGGAGCGCGCCGGCTTTCTGGATGCCGTCGTCCTCTCCGGTGGGGAGGCCACTCTCAATCCCGACATCGCAGAGCTATGCCGCAAGATAAAGTCCATGGGCTATCTGGTCAAGGTGGATACCAACGGCTCCAATCCGCAGGTGATGCGTGAGCTGTTGGAAGAGCACCTTGTCGATTATGTGGCCATGGATAACAAGATGCCCTCTTCCCGTTCCTGGCGTGTCCCCGGAGGTGCGCGCCTTTTTGACCGTTACAAGGAAACGCTGCGAGTGTTGCAGATTTACGGTGTGGAGCACGAAATCCGCACGACCGTACACCCCGGATTGCTGGATGAGGCCGATATCCTGCAGATGATTCGAGAGACGCACCAGCTGGGGTATTGCGGAACCTACTACCTCCAGTTTTTCTTCTCGGAGGGGAAGGTCAAGACCCTCGGAAACCTGCTGCCGCCCACCCGCCGCTATGACCGCAAGCTGCTGGATGATATGGCACCGCTGAAAATCGGTTACCGCAATTTCCCGGAGGACCGTTATAGATAACGATTCCCGCTTTCGCCTTACGAGTGTTCTGCCAGCGCCCGGACGCAGCGGTCTGTCACCTCTGCCCAAGTCGGATAAGTGGGGCATTCAAAGGGAATTTTTCCATCGTAGACCTCATTGGCCTTGGCGATGAATGCGGCTTCATCGTCGTTTGGAATCAGATACTTTTCCGGCAGGTTTTCGCGAATGGGCGGGATATCGGAGGCAAGGCAGGGAACTCCGTTGAGCAGGCATTCCACCGGAGGCATGCCGTAACTTTCATAGTCGGAGAAATATACCGCAAAACGGCATGTCCTCTGTAGTAATCGGCAGAGTTCTGCATACGGTACGCGTTTGTGGTGTATCCATCCGGAATCCGGGAGTGTGAAGCCCTCGGGTAATGAGCCGACCAGATGCACTCGAATGTCATGTCCCTCGTTTCGTTGTGCCAGCCATGCAGAAATACGGGATATGGTCAAGTCCACTCGTTTGTGCGGAAACGTAGAGGCATAGGCGAGAATATCTGTTTTATGGGCATCCTCGGGAATTTTGGTTGATGCATCAAAACCAATACCTATTCTGCAAATCTCAGATTCCGGCACATAGGATAAAATGCGTTCCTGATTGAATTTCGTGTGCGTAAGCACGATATCTGCCGTTTTCATTGCATGAAGCGAAAGATTTTTGAAATAGATGAATTCATGCAGAGGAAAAGCCTTGGCTCTATCTGACGGAGGGCGTTGTTCATAATGTTCCCACATCACATCATGAACATAGCATGCCATTTTTGTTTTACCCAATAAGGGAAAAAAAGGAGGGACTCCTTTGGGCAGAATTAACCAGTCGGGTGCAATTTTCCGAACAACTGCGCTAAGCCCGAACTGATCCCACCACACCCGGCCAAAGCGCCGGGGAACGCGTTTGTCCAACAGGTGGAGATGCACGTGCGAGGGACAGTCAGAGAAGGCATCTTTGCATTCATCATTACCCAGAATATGCAGTTCGGTGACTGCCGGATGGTTCATTAATCCTTTGGTTAATCCCATGGAAACATTAAAAATGCCCATGGATTTGGTTCGTTGAAAACTTTGGTCGGTAAGGGCGATAGCAATTTTCATATCTGACGGATATCAGTTAAGATTGGAATATTTGTCGTACCGGATGAGTTTGCCGTCCTGTAAATCGGCAAAATAGGGGGTTGCGTGGCAGAACCATGCTCCGGTGTTGGCGATGGTGCGTGAGCCGAACTTCCATCTGCCGGAGCGATGAAAATGCCCGAGTATCAGATTTTCCGACTGCGGGAAATATTGATTCATGAAGCTGTTGGCCTTGCGGGCACTAATAATCCATCCCCATACAATACCTATGGGGCGTTGCGGTGGCCAGAAACAGTGCATAAATCCGCGAAGCAGGGGATTGCGGATACCCTCCCGCCGCATGATGGGCGCGGTCAGCTGGCACATTGCACTTGCCAGCTTCAGTCGTTGCTCAAGGTTGGAATCCGCATCCGGATATTGTTCAATCAGTTTTCGGCAGGAAGGTTTGTTGCGCAGATACTCCCAGCTCCACGGGGCGACTTCCTTGAAAATGGCATGCCCGTGCATGATGATAGTCTGCCCCTCCCAGAGAGAGGCCACCATCGGAATGACATCCGGGTCGTGATTACCGGCCAGCTCTATGAGTCGGACTCCCCGGGTGCGACAAAGCTCGCGGAACTCCTGGCGAAGCGCCAGTCCGCGCTCCTGCCAGTCGTTGGGGCGGGTTTCTGCCAAGTCCCCAGCCACAATCAGATACTGAATCCCTTGCAACAGGGGCACGAGTTCTGCCACCGCAGGGGCTTCACACCTCTCATGCCCCAGATGCAGATCTGAGATGACACGGACAATCTCCCCCGAAGCCGGGTTCAGATGATGGATTAGAGCTTCCTCCATGAATCTTTATAATTGTCGTTGCCGGAGCGCTTCGTAGAGGCACACTCCCGTTGCCACCGAGACGTTAAGGCAGGGGACGCTGCCCATCATGGGAATACGCACCAGAAAATCGCAGTTTTCTTCGGTCAGACGACGCATACCATCTCCCTCCGCTCCCATAACGAGGGCAATTCCACCCTTGAAATCGATGTCGTATACGGAACGGTCGCCATGGTCCGATGTGCCCACAAACCAGATACCCGCTTCTTTCATGTCTTTCATGGTGCGGGCGAGGTTGGTCACCTGAATGAAAGGAACTTTTTCTGCTGCACCGACGGAGACTCTCAGCACGGTTTCGGTGATGCCGACGGATTTGTCCTTGGGGGCGATGACCGCGGCCACCCCGGCACCATCTGCGGTGCGAAGAATAGCGCCGAGATTATGAGGGTCCTGGATGCAGTCCAGCACCAGATAGAGCCCTTGAGGCCGGGCTTCCAGAATATCAACCAGCGCAGCTTCATTCTGCGCTTTGATGACAGTGCCTGCTGCCTTTTTTTCGAAGCGGTTTTCGGTGCGGGCCGTGTGTTTATTGGGGCGAGCAGTCCGATCGTGTCCGTGTGGTTTCATAAAATCAGTTTCCGGTGATGATGTTGATGGCAGCTCCGGCCATGAGGAATCCGAACGTGCCGGTGACGTGAGTGGCAGAGCCAAACCCGCTGGCACAACCGATACCTCCCTTTTGTCCGGGCTCCCGTTCGCAGCTTACCGTACCGTCACATTTGGGAAAACGGGGGCGCTCCGGTGAATAGACGCAGGGTATACCTATTTCCGGGCAGCGGTCATAGAGGGGAAAATCATAGTCCCTGCGGAGATTTTTTCGCAGTTGCGCCAGCATGTTATCGCCGCAGGTTCTCGCCAAATCAGCCATTTGAATGCAGGCGGCGTTGATACGTCCGCCGGCACCGCCGCAGGTGACAACGGGAATGCGCCGTTTGTAACATTCGGCGATGAGATGCGTCTTGGGTCGCATGGAATCAATGGCATCGATGACGACATCCGGTTTCGTGTCGAAAAGGCGTTCCGGGTGGCTGACGGTGTAGAAGGAGAACACCTCCTCCACGCAGACATTCGGATTTATCTCCCGTATGCGCTCGCTCATGACCTCTACTTTGGCGCGACCATAGTGATTGCCCAACGCATGAAGCTGGCGGTTGGTGTTGGTGATGCACAAGTCATCCATGTCCATCAGGATGATGGTGCCGACTCCGCTGCGTGCAAGCGCTTCCGCAGCCCAGGACCCTACGCCGCCGATACCGACAACCGCCACCCTTGCCGCCGACAATTGTTCTGCCGGTTGCATGCCGTACAGGCGGATGATACCGCCGAAGCGTTCTGTATCCATCATGGCTCGTTGCAGGGAATGTTAATGCGTGTGAGGTTGCGTGCGCGTCCATTGGCCTCATCAATATCAAGAACCACCCCGCTGACGATAGCCGGGAATCCTCCAATGGGTAACTTGCAGGGCAGGGTGGTGATTTGGGCTTTCAGCACGGCATCCTTATCCCGGCCGATTACGCCGACGGAGCTGCCGCACATGCCGACATCCGTAAGGTAGGCCGTACCGCCCGGCAGTATTTGCTCATCCGCTGTCTGCACGTGGGTGTGAGTACCGATAACGGCGGATACCAAGCCGTCCAGATGATAACCCATACTGATTTTCTCACTGGAGGCCTCCGCATGCATATCCACAAAAATGGCATTCACTCCTTCATCGTTCAGGCGCTGCGCCTCGTCTCGTCCGAGCAGAAAGGGATTATCCGCCTTTGTCGGCATAAATGTTCTGCCGATGAGGCTGATGACACCCAGCTTTCCGGCAGGGGTATCTATTGTGCAAGAACCGACCCCCGGTGTATCCTTCTGATAGTTGAATGGTCGGAGTACCGTGGGGAACTCCCCCATGGCTTCAATCATTTCTTTCTGGTCCCATGCATGGTCACCCAGTGTTATGACATCCACCCCCATATCAAAAAATTCCCGAACCAGACGAGGAATGATACCACGCCCGGCGGCTGCGTTTTCGCCGTTCACCACAACGGCATCGGCTTCGTATTGTGCTCGAAGTTCGGGGAGAACTCGATACAATGCCTTTCTGCCGGTTTCCCCGACAACGTCACCCAGAAAAATGACAACCATGAATCCGTATCACTTGCTCTGCGTGCAGGGGACAACCGTTACGGGAATGGATGCCGCGCGGATGATTTTCTCTGCCGTATTACCTAACAGAATGGAGGTGAGAAAGCTGTGGTGACGATTGCCGATAACCAGCATGTCGACGTTGTGCCTTTTGCAGAAACTGCTTATGCACTCGACGATATCGTCAGACTCTTCCGCTTTGCCATAGATGGGAATATCCCATTTTTTTCTGATTCCCTCCGCGAGCTGTTTGGCCCGGGTATCGGCCATTTCCAGCACCTCGCAGCCGATACCCACTCGGGGCAACTCGATGCCCGGCATGCCCTCCGAAATATCACAGGCAGAGAGACTTCCTGCGGCGTCGATGACACAGGGCTCAACGGCGTGGAGCAGATACATCTTTCCGCCGCACTGGCGAACCAGATTGGCGGCATAGTCCAGCACGGGGCTGGACTCCTCAGAAAAATCAGTTGCTGCAAGTACCCTCATCATAATATTTGAAACTGTAGATGTTGAATTGAAAAAGAAATGTTAACCTCTGAACTTTGCTTTCTGGTGTTGCCAGATGGCGAAGGCTGCACACAGCACATTGGGAAGCCACAGCACAATATAGGGCGTGATGCCTCCGGATTTGCGGGAAAGCTCACAGAATACCAGTGCCATGAAATAGACGGCGGCTACCAGAATGCCGATGGCAAATCCGGTGGAGGTGTCGCGGCGGCGTGCTGTAATGGCCAGCGGGACGCCGATGAGTGAGAACACAATGCAGGCACAGGCAAAGGAGAGACGCTGAACTCCCTCCGTGCGGAAGGCTCGAATGTTCTTCTTGTTCATCTGTCCCATGAAATCAGATGCGTCCTTGCGGGTGGCGGCCCAAAGACGGCTTGCACAGGGGAATGGCTTTTTCCGCCCGGCAGCATTCTCACATCGGTGAATGGTGGTCATGTCAACTCCATCCAGAATGGCCAACTGGTTCAGCACATCGCTGATTTCCGTGTTGGTGAAACGATTGGGTTTGAATTTGCGTGTGGTGCGAATCGGAATGTGAACCTGCATGGGCATCTCGCTGATGATGGGCAGGTTGGTGACCGTTCCTTTCTTCCTGTCTACGGAAGAGCTTTCCAGGGTGGCATTGACGAGAGTCAAATTCAGGATGCGGGTTTTGATGTCAAATGAGCCGATTCTGGCTGATTCGGCATGAATAGCATCAAACTTGGGACCGTTGGAGTCGGTTAATGCGTCTTCCGAAGGATAGATGTGGACGCCGAGTAAGTCATCACCGCTGCGCTGTTCGATGTAGAGCTGAACCTTGTCCAGCTTGGTGGAATCCTGACTGGAGCTGAGCAGGTTGCGCGGATTATCCATGGCAGCTTTCACCACCAGTTCCGTCATGGCCTGCTTGCCTTTCGGCGCAATTTCAATATTGATGTAATAGCACAGGAAAGAGAGAGCAATGCCCATGCCGATGGCCGGTGCGCTCAGTCGCCAGAGGCTCAGCCCGGCCATGCGCATCGAGGTCAGCTCATTGTCCGCAGCCAGACGCCCGTATACCAGCAGAACGGCGGTAAGGAAGCCCCATGGTACGGAAAAGGTGAGAGAGAAAGGAATGACCTGGAGGATGAAGTCAATAACGATGGACGGCGGAGCTCCGCTCTCTACCAGAAGGGAATGCAATTCCTTGAAAAGTTGTCCCAACAGCAGCAGCATGGTGAGCGACAACACCCCGAGGAAGGTGATGGCAATCAACTGGCGGAGAATGTAACGATCCAGCGTTTTCATGTATGGTACTGAAGCATTCTATCATATTTGTGACTTTTTGCAAACAGGAAATCACGGAAATCCGTAATTTTGCGTAGTATTTAGTTGTTACGAAAGTTTTATGCCACTTTTTATCTCCTCTTGAATTGGCATTGACATAGAGAGAGAACTCTGATACTCTGTGCCGCATGAAGGTCCGTAAGTGTTTATTGGCGCTGTTACTTGTGTTCTTTTGTTTGTTGTTTGCGCCGCTTTCGGCTCAGGATGCGGCGGAGAACGTGAATTCATTTGAGGAAACGACGGAAGCGGCAGATGACGAGCCCACGGCCGATGAGGAGGAAGACTCGGAAAAGGAGAGCAAAAAGAAAAAGAAAAAAAAAGGCAAGAAGGGCAGCAAGTCCAAGAAAGACAGCAAGGATGATGCTGACGAGAAGTCTGAAAAGAAAGCTCCCGCAGAAAGTGCCGTTGTGGAAGCATTCGGAAAGTTCAAGAATATCGGAGGTAAGCTGAACAAGAAAGCCGATTTTTATATTTATCTGGCAACCTCCAGCACCTGCGTGCATTGCCAGCGTTGTATGCCTGTTGCTGTTGAGCAGTACAAGAAGATGAAGTCCCGCAAGGTAGAGCTGATTATCATCGATGCCGATACTACGGAGGATGCCGCCAAGAAATATCTCAAGTCATACAAGCTGAAGAATCCCTGCATCCTGTTCTCGGAATTGCAGGCAACCAAGTTCCGGGGCTTGCCTGCCTGCGGGATGCTGCTGCCCCCTGCCGTCTCTGTGGTGAGCAAAGACGGCACCATGATTAAGAATGTGGTGGGAGCTGATCAGGTGATTGAGACTCTTAACGATTGGCGCAACATCTGCACAAAGTAACAACCTCTTTGTATCACAACAAATCGCCCCGCCTGCAATCCTCTGCGAGCGGGGCGATTTCATTGAAAGTGAGGGAAAGGGAACGATTACTTATCGGCTTGATTTCCCTTGCCGAAAAGCTTGCCGATGCGTGAGAAGCTGAAACTCTTGCCAACGCGGAACCCGCCGATGCTTTTGTTGAGTCGTACTCCGCTCTTGCTCACCGTTGCTCGTCCGGTAGAGGCAGAACCAAAGCTCAGGGTGATGCCGGAAGCACTCAGATTAATGTAGAGAATACCCGGAATGATGGGAATCCTGGTGTATGCCGGTGAGCGGCGGTAGCGGCATCTGCTTGTCATGCTCACAGTATAGAGGGTGAGTCACAGAGAGTCAAGAAAGAAAGTCGAATTGGTAGGGCAAACGCATTTCGATGTCGGGATTTCTTATTGACTTTCCTCTGTTTC
>CAYYKC010000071.1:0-13124 GCA_964471605.1 uncultured Akkermansia sp.
TGTGGTCACATTGTGATATGAAAATTCAAATTCCACATTATTTGGGCTTGACCCGCATTTTTTCTATTTAAAAGCCGCATTGTTTATGTATCAAGGACTTGTAGTTTTTGAATTAAGTTGCTAATGATTAGTGCGATCTATTAAAAACCCCCTAACGTATTAAGCGTTAGGGGGAGTGTGAATCTATAATAGGGCCGGTGGGGTTCGAACCCACGACCAAAGGATTATGAGTCCTCTGCTCTAACCGCTGAGCTACAGCCCCGCACGGATGGTAAGGGATGGCAGAGCCGATTGCAAGAAGAAAATGCAGGTGTTTGCGTCATGCGAGGATGTTTTAGGTAGAAAAAATTGGGCTTGCCCCCATTCACCTGTGCCGGACAAAACAAAAACGACCTGCATACCGAAGTTCGGTTGCAGGTCGAATGATACACGGGAAGGGATTTGAACCCCTGACCAACTGTGTGTAAGACAGCCGCTCTACCACTGAGCTACCCGTGCATGAGGTGGCGGGAGTTTAGCAGAGCTTTGCCGGTTTGGCAAGGATTATTTTGTTAAAATGTGAAAAAATGTGGGATGTGGGGGCGGTGGCTGTGTTTTTGTTACGAGGTCAGGCCGTTGCGGAGGAGTCCGAGGAGGGCGATGGTGCGGGGCCAGTTTTCCGGGTGGTCATCCGTCTCCGGGAAGAGTCGGCCTTCCGGGATGCGGGCGTAGCGCTCTGCGGCGGCGGAGTGGGAGAGCTCGCGGAGGCCGACGGAGAAGAGGGCGCCGAGGCTGAGGAATTCGCGGGCGAGTTCGTGAGGGCCGTTCCAGGCGTGGAGGAGGACGCGGGGAAGGGTGCGGTTGCGCTCGCGCTCGCGGAGGATGTCCAGCAGCTCGCTCCAGGCGCGCACGCCGTGGAGGTGGATGAGGCGGTCGTGCCGGAAGGCGGCGCCCAGGTGGATGTGGAGCAGGAGTCGCTGTGCTTCCAGGGTGGCGCTGTGCTTCGGGGAGGCATCCAGCCCGCTTTCTCCCACGCCGGCGTGGGGGTAGCGGGTGAGCCAGTCGTCCAGGTCGAAGGCTAGTTCGGCGGGATCCGCCTCTGCTGCGTGCCAGGGGTGGATGCCGAAGCAGGGAGTCATGCCCGGGGTGGCGGCGATGCGTTCCCAGTCTGCGCGGGTGACGGCGCAGAGGTAGCCTCCGTTGGGGGAGGGGTGGTGGGTGTGGTAATCTTTCATGCGGTGGGGAAGGGGGGGCGGTGCTGCCGGTGCGGTCTCAGTGCAGGAAGTTGTTTTTGCGGAAGCTGTAGAAGGGGTGTGCGCGTCCCGGCGCCTCTGTGCCGAGGATGACGTGGTCAAAGAGGGGGATGTGCATCAGCTCGCCGCATTGGGCGATGGTTCTGGTGAGCTCTATATCTGCCTGACTGGGGGTGGGGTCGCCGCTGGGGTGGTTGTGTACCATGATGAAGCAGGCGGCGTTGCAGATGATGGCGGGGCGGAAGATGGAGCGGGGATTGGCGGGGACGGAGGTGAGGGTGCCGCGGGCGATGAGCATGCGGCGGATGAGTTGTTTGCGGCTGTCGAGCAGGAGGAGAACGAGGTTTTCCTCTGTCTCATATCGCAGATCGCCGATGAGGTAGTCATACACCGTGCGGGGGCTTCGCATTTCAGCGCGCTCCAGATTTTCGCGGACGGCGCGCTGCCCCAGCTCGAAGGCGGCGGCCAGAGTGGTGGCCTTGGCGGGGCCGATTCCCTTGCAGCATTCCATGATTTCGCGGGCATCCATGGCTCCGAGGTTGGCGAGCGAGCCGGCGGCCTTCTTGATGCGGGCAGAGAGTTCCAGCACGGGGCAGCCCTGTAGTCCGGTATGCAGGAAGAGGGCGATGAGTTCCTCATCGCTGAGGGCGCTGCGGCCGTGGCGCAGCATCTTTTCGCGGGGCATGAGCTGTTCTTCCGGGGCTGTAGCGGGGGATTCCATGTCTTGGCTGCGGTCGTTTGGGTGTAGTGCGATTGTAGCGCAGGGGACGGTGGGTGCAAGCTTTTTTTTGATGAATCGGGTGGAAAAGGGTGGAAAAGCAGATTTTTTGTTCATTATTGGCTTGCTATGTGGCTGTTGAGCGTGTAGAATGAGCGAGACCGCGTGTCGCGTGGTGGTGCAGTGTGCCCACGGCGCGCAGCGAGTTACCGAGGGAAACGAGGGCCGGTTCCGGTTTTCTGAGGTGCAGCGAGGAGCCGGCGACAAGAAGAAAGAAAAATAATGAGTATACATTCCGTTACGTGCGCCGTTGGCGCCAATCCCATCACGATCGAGACCGGTAAACTTGCCCGCCTGGCTGATGGAGCTGTTACTGTTCGTTGTGGTGATACCGTGGTGCTCGTCACCGTTGTGAGTGCCACCAAGATTAAAGAGGGGCAGACTTTCTTCCCGCTGTCCGTGGAGTACAAGGAGAAGGCCGCTGCTGCGGGTATGTTCCCCGGCGGTTACTTCAAGCGCGAAGGTCGTCCCACCGAGAAGGAAATTCTGACCTGCCGCATGACGGACCGCCCCCTGCGTCCCATGTTCCCCAAGGGCTACTTCTACGATACGCAGGTCATCTCTCTGCTGCTGGCTGCCGATGGCGAGAACGAGCCGGACATTCTGAGCATCAACGGTGCTTCCGCCGCCTGTGTGATTTCTGACCTTCCCTTTGCAGAGCCCGTGGGCGCCGTGCGCGTGGGCCGCATTAACGGTGAGTTCGTCATTAACCCGACCAACTCCCAGCGCCGGGAGTCCGATCTGGATCTGGTGTATGCCGGTTCCAAGGATCAGGTTATCATGATTGAGGGTTCTGCCAACGAGCTCCCCGAAGATGACTTCATCGCTGCCCTGCGTTTTGCACAGGAGAACGTGGCTCAGATTTGCGCTGCCCAGGAAGAGCTGCGCGGCATTTGCGGCAAGCCCACGCGTGAGTACGAGCTGACGCTGGCCAAACCCGAGCTGCTGGAAATCGGCTATCAGGTTGCCGGTGACCGCATTGAGGACGCTATCTACGCCCCGAACAAGATTCAGCGCCAGAAGCAGGTGGGTGCCTTGCGCGACGAGGTGGAGGCCGCCATCAAGGCCGCTTACCCCGAGTCCACGGACTTCGACGTGGAGCAGGTGTTCGAGTACATCCAGAAGAAGGCTTTCCGTATCTCCATCATGGAGCACGATAAGCGTGCCGACGGCCGCGCCATCAAGCAGCTGCGCCCGCTGACGGCAGAGGTGAACGTGCTGCCGCCCGTGGTGCACGGTTCCTCCATCTTCGCCCGCGGCGAGACCAAGTCCCTGTGCCTTGCCACGCTGGCTCCCATGGAAGAGAAGCAGTACCTGGACAACTACACCGGTTCCGTGGATGAGAAGCGCTTCATCCTCCACTACAACTTCCCGCCCTTCACTGTGGGTGAGACCGGACGTTTCGGCGGCCAGAATCGCCGCGAGATCGGCCACGGCGCTCTGGCGGAGCGCTCCATTGCCCCCGTGATTCCGGATGAGAGCGAGTTCCCCTACGCCATCCGCGTGTCCTCCGAGATTATGGAGTCCAACGGTTCTACCTCCATGGCTTCCGTTTGCGCCGGATCTCTGTCTCTGCTGGCTGCCGGTGTGCCGCTGAAGCGCCCCGTGTCCGGCATCTCCGTGGGCCTGGTGACTGAGTTTGAGAACGAGGGCGACCGCGAGCCCAAGCGCTACAAGACGCTGCTGGACATCATCGGTTCCGAGGACTTCTACGGCGATATGGACTTCAAGCTCTGCGGTTCCGAGGTGGGTGTCACCGGCTATCAGCTCGACCTGAAGCTGCCCGGCATCCCGCTGTACATCCTGGAGGAAGCCATCCATGTAGCCCGCAAGGGTCGTCTGGACGTGCTGGATACCATGAACGCCTGCATCTCTGCCCCGCAGGCCATGAGCCCGAATGCCCCGCGTATCGAGTCCACCAGCATCCCGCAGGATCGCATCGGTGAGCTCATCGGCCCCGGCGGCAAGAACATCAAGGCTCTGCAGGCTGAAACCGGCACGGACATCAACATCGAAGAGGACGGTACGGTGCGCATCTACGGCAACCGTCAGGAGGGTGTGGAACGCGCTCTCTACCTCATCGACCGCATGTTCAAGGAAATTGAGGTGGGTGAGACCTACGAGGGTAAGATTGTCTCCACCAAGGAGTTCGGTGCCTTCATGGAAGTGCTGCCCGGTAAGGACGGCCTCATCCACATCTCTGAGCTGGCCGAAGGCCGCACGCAGAAGACGGAGGACGTGGTGAAGGTGGGCGATATCGTGACCGCCAAGTGCATCGGAATCGATGACAAGGGCCGCGTCAAGATGTCCATGCGCGCCGCAGCCCGTGACCGCAAGGCAAAGGAAGCAGCCGAGAAAGGCGAGGCCTGATTTGCCAGTGTTGAGCTGATTTAATACAGCCCCGTTCCGGTTCTTTTTGCCGGAGCGGGGCTTTTTCCGTGCTGCAAATGGGAAAAAGTGAAAAAAAAGGGGAAAGAATGTTTTTTTTGATTGCCAAAGAGTGCAATCTGGTATAGATATATTAGCGTACATCTGCAATTTTTACTTACACCATGTGGAAATATATCATCATTGGCGCCGGCGTGCTCTTCTTGGGCGCATCTTTCTTCTTCTACAAGGCGAACACAGCCATGTCCTCTTCGGAAGGCGAGCTGGCAACCATTCAGACCCGCTTTGAGCAGGCTGTAAAGAAGAGCCGCGATGCGGAGCTCGATATCGCCATCAAGAAGTACGCTGAACTGCGTACGGATTTCTTCCGCCTTCAGAAGCAGCGCTATGAGGAGCACAAGGCTGAGCTCGACGAGCAGGATGCTGCCGTTGTGGCCGAGGTGACCAAGAGTCGTGCTGACCTTGAGGCCGCAGAGTCAGAGCTGAAGCGCCTGCGCGAGGAGTTCAAGAACTTCACCCAGCAGGTGACGGCCGCCGTGGAAGGCGAGGACGGTGCCGGAAGCTTTGCCGAGAGTGATGTGGAGGCCGCCGAGCAGATGGGTGCCAAGCTGGCAGAGCTGGTGAGCAGCAACAATACGCTGGAGGCCACGCTTGCCGCCGAGAAGGCTACCGTGGCTGCTCTGGGGGCTGAGAGTGATCGTACTCTGGCCGCTACGGCTGCTGCCAAGAAGCTCAACTCTGACCGCATGGCTCGTATCTCTCCCGCTGAGCTGGAGGCCACCGTGGTGACTGCGGACCCGAACTGGGACTACGTTATCATCAGTGCCGGTATCAACAAGGGCGTGGTGATTGGCTCTCGCCTGTCCGTCATGCGCGGCGACCGCAAGGTGTGTGAGCTGAATGTGACTACGGTGGAGCCCGACCGTTCCAGTGCAGAGGTGGTGTACAGCACCATTCGCCCCGGCGACAGCGTGAAGGTCGGTGATCGCATTATTTCCGTTCGCAATAAGTAATTTTCAACACTCTTCCTGATATGAAAGTCTCTCAACTCGTTATCTCTCTTCTCGTTCTGCTGATGGGTGTCGGCCTGATTATGTATTCGGCCGATCAGCAGCAGGTTATGGATGTGCTGGTGGCCACCCACGGTGGCGGCCCTCAGGTGGCAGATGCTGATGCCACCGGTCTGCGCAAGCTCAATAGCGATCTGGATGCCGAGGTGGCTCGTATCTCCGGTGAACGCTCCGCAGCCATCGAAGCCACGGAAGGCGCCCGTGTGGAAATGCGTGACGCCCGCGATAAGCGCAATGATGCCGAAGCCAAGCTTGCCGCTGACAAGGCAGAGAACGAAGACCTCAAGTTGAAAGTGGAATCCGCCACCAAGACGGCTGTGCAGCTGCGCGATACATACAATGCCGCTCTGTCTAAGCTCAAGGCTGAGGGCTCCTTGGATGCCGATACGTCTGATTTGGGTGCACTGGTGGAAGCCGTGAAGGCTGTGGTGGATCGTGAAAACGCTCGCAAGAAAGACCTCGAAACCCAGTTGGAGGAGGAGAAGGTCGTGCGTGAGGCAGCCACGGAGAAGCTTGCCAAGGAGAAAGTGGAGCTCAACCGCATCAATGGCATCAACGACCGCTTCTTCAAGGATTACATGAAGAATGGCGATGAGTTCGCCCTGCTGGCTGTTGATATGCGCTGGCGCTTTGTGGCTTTCAAGGTGGGTGCCGACAGCGGCCTCGTGGCCGGTGATTCTACCCCGCTGCTGGTAAAGCGTGGCCCGGTGGAGGTGGTGAAGCTGCGCATCATCAGCATCAAGGATGGCATGGTGACGGCAGAGTTCGATCCCAAGACGCTGGCTCCCGGTGTTCGTCCGCAGGTGGGTGACCTGGTGTTCCGCCAGAAGCCGCTGGGCAGCTGATGCGGCTCGCATCCCGTTGCCGGAAATACTTCCCGCCTGTTCGGACAGTTATCCGGACAGGCGGTCATATTTTGAACTTCCTTTCAACAGAATAACCGTTAAATCCGTCACACAGATTACATGAAAACCCGTATACTGATGCTACTCCCGATGGTCGCGCTGACCATGGCCTCCTGCGAACTTCCCATGGATGAAGTCCCACCCAACACCCGCACGGTGGTTGGGCCTCCCGGAAGCTCTGAGAACGTGAAACCCTGGAACGAAACGACCAAACAGGAGGGTGATGCCACCCTGGGGCCGTTGAGTGATATGAACCGTCGCTGATGCGGCTTTGCCATGACCCGCGCAGAGCGTGCAGGCATTGTTCGGGAAGAGCTGGCTCGGGGAATTCCGCAGCCGGAGGTTCCCCTGCGGCATCATGATGCCTATACCCTGCTGGTGGCCGTCATGCTGTCGGCTCGCTGCACGGATGCGCGGGTCAATCTGGTGACTCCCGCCCTGTTTGCCGCGGCTGATACCCCGCAGGCCATGGCGCAGATGCCGGTGGCGCGGGTACGGGAGCTGATTGCCACCTGCGGTATGTGTGATACCAAGGCGCAGCGGTTGGTGGAGATGTCGCAGTTGCTGCTGGAGCGGCATGGGGGGCAGGTGCCGGATACTTTCGAGGCGCTGGAAGCCTTACCCGGGGTGGGGCACAAGACTGCCTCCGTTGTCATGCATCAGGCGTTCGGCTATCCGGCATTTCCGGTGGATACGCATGTGTATCGTCTGGCGAGGCGATGGAAGCTCAGCAACGGTAATACTGTGGAAAAGGTGGAAGCCGATTTGAAGAACGTTTTTCCCCGTGAATGCTGGGGCGACATCCATCTGCAAATGGTGTTGTGGGGGCGGCAGTTCTGCCCGGCTCGCGGTTGTCGTCCGCAGTGCCCCATCTGTGCCCGACTGGGGGTGGCCGGGGCATGAGCTGTTGACAGCCACCGGGGACCTCATGCCCGGGGCAGGGAGGCGTTGGCAATCTCTTGCGCGGATGCGGGGGCCAGGGCAGACTCGTTCAGGTCGGCCAGCCAGGCTGCGGCGTCGGCGTACCGTTCCTCGACAAGGGGTCGGCAGGCTTTGTCGATAGAGCGCAGAATGGCCGGGGCATAGAGAGACAGCAGATGCGGGTCGTTCGCTAGTGGTTCGGCTTTGTCAAAAAGCTCTCGTTGGTGGCAGGGCGGCAGGCATTTGCCTTTCAGAGCATAGTAGAATGTAGCCCCCAGTGCATACAAATCGCTCCAGGGACCGGGGTTGCCGTCCGCTTTGAGCTGTTCCGGCGGGGTAAATCCCTGTGATTCTACAAAAGTGGGGGTCAAATCGCCGTACGACTCTCGGGCGGCGCCGAAGTCAATGAGAACAGGCAGTCCTGATTTGTTGATGAGGATATTGTCCGGCTTGATGTCACGGTGCAGCAGGTGCTTGCGGTGCATATAATCCAGCGCATCCAGCATTCGCACCATCAGCCCAAGCAGGGCATCCTGCGAGAGCGCATGACCGCATCGGGCGTAATCATCGGCCAGCTCTCCCAGCGAGAGCCCATCGATGTATTCTGTCACATAATAGGCTGTGTTGTTGGCTTCGAAATAGGAATACACCTTGGCGATGTAGGGGTGGTCAAGCGCCGCCAGAATCCGGGCTTCGCGCAGGAAGTTCCCCCGTGCCCAATCGTAGCTGGCCGCTCCGTTGTCCGGGTCATGCAGGCAGACATGCAGGGTATTCGATTGGCGGTAACAGAGGGAATCGGGAAAGCTTTCCTTGATGACGACCCGCCTGGCCAGATAATCTTCTTCTGCCAGATAGGTAACCCCGAAACCTCCGGCTCCCAGCGGCTTGAGGATACGATAACCGTGCAAATCCGTGCCTGCCGGGAGTTCCTTGAGCGCGATATCGCACTCGATTACCTCTGCACCGCTGATGGGGGCAGCCTGTTCAATCCCTGCCAGAATCTCATCAGCAAAGGAGGCGGCGGGTTGCGCGGCGGTGTTGTCGGAGGAAGGCGGCATGGTCATCTGTCCGCATGATAGCCCCGGATGAGCTGAAACGCAAGCGAAATTTGATGCCTGCACGCGGACTCTCCCTTTCCGCCGGAGATAAGGCTTGATTTACAGCGGAAAATAAGGTAGGCTCTAGGGCATGTTCGTAGACAACATCCGAATTTTTGCCCGTGCGGGTAAGGGAGGAAACGGCCTGGCCAGTTTCCGCCGTGAGAAATTCATTCCCCGTGGCGGCCCCGATGGCGGCGACGGCGGCGATGGCGGCAGCGTTATCCTGGAAGTCAGCACGGGTGTGAACGACCTGCGCTCGTATTTCTATGATCCCAAGCTGTTGGCGACTGACGGTATGCCCGGTATGCATGCCCGCAAGCACGGCAAGGACGGCAAAACCGTCATCGGTAAGGTGCCGCCCGGCACCATCGTGTACCGCAGCAACGCGGCCACGATGCAGGAAGCCACCTGGCTGGAGCGCGAGGGCGACGGTATCGAGCTGGAGCAGATAGCCGACCTCACTGAGCCGGGAGAACGCTTTGTGCTCTGTCAGGGCGGCAAGGGCGGCCGCGGTAACTGGCATTTCCGCACGGCCACCAACCAGGCCCCCATCGAGTTTGAATACGGCACGGAGGCTGAATCCGGCGTGTTCTTCTTTGAGCTGCGCCGCATTGCGGATGCCGGGCTGGTGGGCTACCCGAATGCCGGCAAGAGCACCCTGCTGACAGCCATTTCCAACGCGACACCGAAGGTGGCCAGCTATCCTTTCACGACGCTGCAACCGATTGTGGGCGTGGTGGAGTTTGCGGATTACAGCCGCTGCGTGGTGGCAGACATCCCCGGTATCATTGAGGGGGCATCCAACAACCGCGGGTTGGGGCATGAGTTCCTGCGCCACATCATGCGCTGTCGTGTGCTGCTCTTTGTGGTGGATATGACCGGGCTGGAGCATGATCCTGTGGAGGCTATTCAGACCTTGCGTAAGGAAATCAAGCTGTATTCCGAGGAATTGGCCACGCGCCCGTGGGTGATTCTGGCCAACAAAATGGATGAGGAAGCAGCCGCCGAGAATCTGGCGGTGCTGCAGCAGCGTTTCCCGAAGGTGGAAATCATCCCGATTGCCGCCGCAACGGGGCAGGGCATTCCCGAGTTCAAGGAACGCCTTAAGAGCATACTCCGGGAGGACTGATTCCGTGGTTGTTGCGTTGCTGTCCGATATCCACGCCAACCTGGAGGCATTGCAGGCCGTGCTGGCCGATATGTCTCGCAGGGGGGTGGATGGTGTCTTGGGATTGGGGGACTATATCGGCTTTAATGGCAATCCGGCAGAGTGCCTCGACCTTGTGCGCCCCCACCTGCTGGCGGCGGTGCGCGGCAATCACGAGGAGGCCCTGCTGGATAGAGCGGTTTTCAGCGAGGAGCTGTACCGCCACATGATGGAACTGACCCGCGAGATGCTGACGCCGGAGCAGATTCAGTGGGTGCGCTCGCTGCCCACCCATTCGATCTGGCAGGGATTTGTCCTTTCCCACGCCACCCCGGAGGCACCCAAGCGCTGGGGGCGAGTGGCCAATGTGAACGATGCCCGCAAGGTTTTTGCCGCAGTGAAGAACCGCGTCAGCTTCTTCGGGCATACGCATCGCGCCTCCATTTTCCGCCTGCGGCACGGTGTGGTGGAAAAAATTCCCGTGGAATACGATTCCCGGGGGGATTTTACACTGCATCTTTCCTCCGATAGCCGCTTTCTGGTGAATCCCGGTTCCGTGGGGCAGCCGCGTGATTTGGATTGGCGGGCGGCCTATGGGCTGTTCTGCCCGGAGACATACACGCTGCATCTGCGCCGTGTGGCCTATGATGTGGCGGAGACCTGCCCCAAGATTGCGCGCACCGGGTTGCCGGAATCCTTTGCAGAGGCGCTGCGCAGGGGGACATCACCCACCGGGGATTGAACCTGTTAACCTTTTAGCCTGTCACAAGTAGTATGAAGATTTTTTCCTCCGTGGATGAACTGGTGGGTGGGACGCCCTTGTTGGATGCTTCCCGGTATGCTGCAGCCCATCAACTGTCGGCTCGTCTCCTGCTCAAGCTGGAGTATCTGAACCCCGCCGGTTCCGTCAAGGACCGTGTGGCGCGCGCGATTATCGAGGATGCAGAGGCCCGCGGGCTTCTGCAACCCGGCGGCACCATCATCGAGCCCACCAGCGGCAATACGGGAATCGGGCTGGCGGCGCTGGCTGCGGCGCGCGGATATCGCAGCATCTTCGTGATGCCGGATACCATGAGCGTGGAACGGCGTAATATGCTGCGAGCCTACGGTGCAGAGGTCGTATTGACCCCGGGGGCTCTGGGCATGCAGGGTTCTCTGGACAAGGCCGCAGAGTTGCAGGCGAGCATCCCCGGCTCCATTCAGGCCGGGCAGTTTGTCAATCCCGTTAACCCGGCGGCTCACTATGCGACCACCGGCCCGGAAATCTTGGCAGATACCGGGGGACAGGTCGATATCCTGGTGGCGGGGGTCGGCACCGGCGGCACACTTTCCGGCACCGGGCGCTATCTGAAGGAGCATTTGCCGCATTTGCGAGTGGTGGCGGTGGAGCCTGCTGCTTCTCCGCTCCTTTCCGGCGGAAAGGCCGGCCCGCATGCCATTCAGGGTATCGGGGCCAACTTCATCCCCGCCACGTTGGATAGAGGCGTGTATGATGAGGTGATTCCCGTGGATAACGAGGTGCCCATTACTACAGCAAAAGAGCTGGCCGCCACAGAGGGTATTCTGGTGGGGATTTCTTCCGGTGCTGCCCTGTGGGCAGCCACGCAGCTGGCACAGCGCCCGGAAAATGCAGGCAAAACCATCGTTGTCATCCTGCCGGATTCAGCTGACCGCTATTTCTCTACACCGCTCTTCGCATGAATGATATTCTTTTCTGAAATTACAAACGCCGGGATTACTCGTTGATGACAGCTTAAAATAATCAGAAGTGTGAGAATTTTCAGCATTATTACTGTATGGTTATGGGGCGCCGCCGTAGTCATGGGGCTAACGGTGGAAACCCGACAGACTCATGGTGTTTTCTATGCCGGACTGGAGCGACAGGCGCTCATGCAAATCAAGGTGAGCTGTGAGCCCGGGGAGCAGATTCGCGGGATGAACTTCAGCCTGGGGGATACGGATAAAGCATCCGATATCAAATGCGCCCGATTGTTCATCTCCGGCACGAATCCGGGATTCTCCCCGAATGCTCAGGGTGGGAATCAGGCTCGGGAGCTGGATAAAGCTGCGATAAAGGCGGGAAAGTTCAGCTTTGATTGTACCATCAAACCGGATTCACCCACCATGTATTTGTGGCTGGCGTATGATATTTCACCGGGAGCCGGTGCCAATAACAGGATAGATGCCGTCTGTGAAACGGTCAAAACAGCCGATGCAGAGGTGGTTCCGGTGCAGAAGTGTGGGGATGCGGTGAAGAAACCCCGCGCGGCCCGTGTTTTCCCGTTCACTCATCGTATCGTGCCCTATTACCGTCCCCGCTGGGTCAAGGGGTGGGGCAATGCCGCAGAGGCCGTCCACCTCACCCCGGAGCATTTCAAAAGCTTCACCGATATGGTGCATTTTGCCTACACGGTGAATCATGCGGGTGAAGTGACGCTGCAGTGGGTGGGGGAAGGTGCGGATGCTGCTACCGTGGTGGAGGAAGCTCTCGCTGAAATCAAACGACTGAAGGGTAAGAGCGCCTCCCGGCTCATTGCAGGATTCGGTCACATGGATGAACCGATGACTGCCGTGGTGGCTAATCCCGATTTGCGGCGAACGCTGGCACGCAATATGGCAACTTGGGTGCTGGACAGAGGTTACCGTGGCGTGGATATCGACTGGGAATACCCCGATTCCCCGGAGCAATGGCAGAATTTCGGCGAGTTTCTGGCAGAGCTGCGGGAGGAGCTGGCCGGTTCTGCCACCTCCATCAGCATGGCCGCTTCCGTTACCTACAAAATCCCCATCATCTACACGACGGATCAGCTGGATTTCCTCATGACCATGTCGTATGATGATATGGCGGCAGAGCATTCCTCCATGTGGCGCTTTCAGAACGATGCCAACAAGTGTCTCAACGACTTTAAAATGCCCAGACAGCGCATTGTCGTAGGCCTACCGTTCTACAGCAACGAAAAAGGTAAATTAACTGTGCAGCACGGCTATTCGCAGATTCGGTCCTGGTATCCGACCCTGCCGCCTACAGCCAATCACTTCATCGCAAAAAATGAGGATGGCTCCCCCGGCCCGGAGCATAGCTTCAACGGTCCCGCTCTCATCAAGGAGAAGTGCAGCTGGCTCAAAAAGAACCGCTTTGGCGGTGTGATGATATGGGCTTACGATACGGATGTGAAGCTCTCCCACAAAGCCTCACTCGCCCGCGCCATGTATTCCGTCCTCAAGCAGAAAAAACGCAGCGGCGGTAAAAAGGAAAAATGAGAGAAGAGGGCTGACTTAGATTCGTGGATTATGCTGTGTTCACAGGCTTTTGTTCGCCAAATATGCGTGCCAACCTAGCCTGACAGTATGGTATATCATGAAATAACGAAGATAGCGAAGGCGTGCAGACGCAAAAGAAATGGGGTGGCCTGCCTCAAGATGAATCGAACTATTTGATACTCGCTTTTTAGGTTCTTCTGCAATAATTGTGGAATGAGCCAGGCAAGAAAGAAACCAACCACGCGCGCCTTACCATCCGCCGCCAGCGCAATAATTGTGGAATGAGCCAGGCAAGAAAGAAACGGCAGAGGAGAAAAGTATC
>CAYYKC010000072.1:0-4668 GCA_964471605.1 uncultured Akkermansia sp.
ACAGACGCGAAATTCATGCGCGGGCATCCAACACCCCCCTTTAGGGGGCGTGTTGAAGCTGCCCCGGGACAGCAAAAAGCCGCTGCCCGGTTAAGAGCAACGGCCTTGTTTTCAATTCAATGAAAAGGAGGGTGCTTCGGCAAGCCTACGCCCACCCGGACAATTTACTTGCGGCGGCGGCGTGCTGCCAGACCTGCCATAGCCAGCAGGGAAAGCGTTGCCGTGGTGGGCTCGGGAATGAGTACGGGGGCAGTACTACCCATGGCAGTTTTCAACTCTGCTACCGTTGCAACGCTATCAGAGGTGAAAACGGTAAGATTGGCGATAGTTCCTGTAAATAAATCACGATTACCATTACCATTACCACTGCCAATACCGAATACATCGTCGTTGGTGCCAACAGCAGTTCCCGGATAAAGAGTATTCCATTTGCCTGACTTTGTCAAAGAAGAATAGCCATCTGCACCTATGTAAAAATAAGTGTCCCGGCCTCCAGAACCATCACCTGCAAGGTCAATGGTAACAGCTAACATATACCAGTCAGCTTTGCTCATTTGCATTGCAGTAGCATCAGGGGTGTTATCTTTGACTCCTTTCGTTGTAAGTTGAGGTGATGTATCTTTAATGCCAAACTTGAAGCCCGTGTTTTGTCCACCCCATGAGAAAATTGATTCAGCACCTGTAAGGTCAGACGGTTTTATCCATGCGGCAATTGTCAAAAAACCAGTACCATCAGTAATAGCCTCGGATAATGTGGTGCTTGTAATGCCTGTTATTGCCCCTTTACCGGTGAATGAATAGCCGGTAGCCGAATCGGATGAGACATTGACCACGCCAGTTCCGAATTCGATATTTGACCCACTCAGTAAATCGCTCATGGTGGCAACCTCAGTGAGTCCAGCGAAGGCCCCCCCTGCCAGAGCAAAAAGAGCTATAAGAGTCTTTTTCATGATTGTAAGATTTTGTTTTTGTGTGGTTAGAGATGACTCTTTCTGGTTCGTCCGTTCCCTCGCGCGATGGGAGCACGTAGATGCCAGTTTCGAGTTGCTGAGAGAAATATACAGCATTTACAATGCTGTAGTTGCGAGAAAAATTGAAACATGAATACGTTAGGTTAATTGACCATCCTTGAAACAGCCCTTTATGAACATTCTTCATCTCTGCAAGTGAATAATTTTTAATGAATTTCCAACTTTTCGCTTGCATCAGCATTGTAAATGCTGATGCACCTTACTCTGCCTCCTTCACGCTTTCCTGCCCAATGAGCTTGAGCATGGTAGCCACGGCTACCTGCATAGCCTCGCAGTCAAAGTAATGGTTGGCGCGGTTGCGAACCTGCTTCCAGAGCCAATGACCGCGCTCAAAGGTACGGTGCTCGCTATCCAGCATATCGAGATAATCCTGAGGGACATCCTTGGGGACTTCCCAAACGGCTCCCTCCGTGTTCTTTCGGAGCCGGGCAAGCGCATCTTTGATATTCAGGTTGCTCCAGTAAAACATGACCGCTGAACGGTCACGTCCCACGCTGACCTTGCGTTTGGGTGAATAATACCGTTGAATCATCTTGCCATTCTTGCCCCGGTGAGAATACGTGCTCCGGCGGTCGCCCATCAGGGCAAACCAGCCGAACTCAGCGCATTTGGCATATACATCGTAGGTGGCATACCCCGCATCCAGAAAGACAAGGCCATCATTCACGCCCTGACTCAGTTGCAGCGCACGCAATGCCTCCCATGAGAAGAGCTTTTCGCAATGAATCATGCGGGAAGCTCCTTGAGAACTCCATGCCCGAACGACTGCGTAGAAATGACCTTTCTGTACGTCCACGGTCATGATGCGAACCGGGACTCCGTTGATGTCTGCTTCTTCCTCCCAATGTTCGTCCATGAGATACTCCGACAAGCTCTGCTCGATGGAAAAATCCTCGGTGAACTCATTCCAAGGTAGACCGAGACGTTTCTGGTAAAACTGCTGGAGCAAGGATTCATCGCCCTTTTTGGAGGCTGTTTTGGCTCGCAAATACAGTTCCGCGAGTTGCCCCCAGCTCATGGTGGCAAGCGCGTTCCAATGGAAGCCTACATTTTCCTTGGCTGCCCGGGGATTGAGCGGGACAAAGCGGGCATCGGCATTCAGGCGGCGGCGTGTTTCGTCTGCGTCCTCAAACTCGTGGGCGCATTCGGCGCATACCATGACCGTATTTTCCCGAACCCGGCGAAAGTCGTATTCTCCGTCCTCGGACTGACAATCTTTCGGCCAGCGAACATTGCGCCAGAGGTAGGGCTGCTCCGTCCCGCAATGAGGACAACGGAACTGCCATTCCCGCTGGTCGGTTGTTTCATACTTGCTGTGGGTATCATCCCCCTCAAATCCGCCTTGGCTGAGGAAGATGCACTTTCCCAGCCAACCGAATGCCGTCACACGCGCCTCTGCCTCAGCCATGTGGCCTACAGGCCACCTCCATGTTTCATCGCCAATCAGCCACCGGATAGACCTGCGTTGCAGATTGCTTTTGTTGTGCGCCCCAGCCATCCAGAGGGTCATACCGTTGGCAAAGTGGATGGTGGTATTACGCTTCTTGTTGCGGTCTGCCGGGTACAGGGCTCGTACCGGAGGACACTCATCGAACATCTTCTGCAAGCGGCCTTCGCTCTGGTCTTTGGCATCATCGTCCGTCTGGTCGAGCCATAGAGTAGGTCCGGGGAGGTTCGCAATGATGTAACAGAGCGCGATTTCCGGTGCAGTCGTCTTGCTGCTCTGCACCGAGGCAATGATGCTGACTAAGCGAACGCGAGGGTCTACTATCGCCTCCATGACATCACGAATCATGAAGGAGTTTTCTATACGGAACCGCCCCGGCATCGGGCTGTAGGGGATGGAGTGAATATGCTCCTCCGCCCATTGCCATACAGGTTGGCGGTCGGGAGGTCTCCAAGCCTCACGCCAGATGCTGACCAGTTTCTCGTTCATGTACGTAGCGAATGATTTGTCGGATAATGCCCGGTTCCAGTTGGGGAGCAGTCAGCCGTAACACGCTCCACCCGGCCAACGTGGCGGTGAGATACTTTTCCGCATCATTGAGGAATCCCTTGGGAGAAGTATGCCGTCCGTGGCTCCATACTCCGCCCTCAATCTCAATGAGAGTTCGGCTTGCAAGGTGTGCAAAGTCTGCTTTCCATCGGCGGGGAGGATAAAAGCGGTATTCCCGCTCTAATGGAGCTCCGTCCAGCAGCTCCCAGAGCCGGATGAATCGGTCTTCCAATACTGAACTCATGCGGATGTCCCCCTTTCTCCGGAATGCAGGATTCGGCAAATCTCGTCTATCGCGCGACTTGCTTCCTCGCGGATGCCTTGGGCATCGAGCCCGCTCATGATAGGCGGCAGTTCGTTCTCAAACTTTGCACGCATAAGGGCGATGGCCTTACCTACCAGCACCAACCAGCTGCGCCGCACTTCTTCGGTCGGGAGATACTCTCCCTTTTTCACGGCTACTCGCAGCTCGCGTTCTTCGACCTCTGCCAGTAGCTTTCGAGCTTTCAGCGCATCCGTTCTGGCACCCACGGAATCCTCTCCCCCTTTGAGGGAATTGGCACGGACAAAATCCCGCCAAGCAGACACGTTATGGCTTCCGTTGGAGGCAGGTTCCGGTGCTCCCGGGATTTTGCGCCAATTGTTGATGGTGCGCCGGGTGACACCTAAGGCCGCAGCCAATTCCACAACGGTGTTGGCAACGGCCAGCGTTTCGGTGCTTCCGGCGGCCTGAGCCTGCACCCGAGCACGTTCGGCTGTTGAGAGAGGCTTGCCGGATTTTACCTTCTGGACGATGTTAGCAAAGTCCGCCGACAGAATCTTGTCGGCGGCTTCCTGAGATATGGTTCCGGGCATACCTGATGCCCGGTGTCAAATAATTTTGTGTATCAGAGGATGGACTGAGCCTCCTCGATGATGGCCGGGTCTACCGGAATTTGGTAAGCAGATATCTTAGAGTATTGATGTAGCAGGTTCCGAGCGGTAAATTGAGCAGAATCGAGAAAACTCTCACGGAAAGAGTCTTTATCGTCCTTTTCTTTTTCGAGCCGCGATAACGCGTATCCGCCGATCTCAGCAACCCGGGCGAACATCAGGTCTATAGCGGCTTTTCGGACAGACTTCTTCCGGTCATATTTGCGGAGGTATTCCATAGCCTCGGTGAACGAATCCAGAGCGGTAAAAAAGGAAGCGAGGTCAAATCCGGCGCGGTATTGCAATTCTTCGTGTATCATTGTCTGTGTAGAGGTAAGGGTTACATGAAACGGTTGCGGATAACGGACTCCACAAGAGCCTCGGTGATTTTGGATGCGGAAACTTCGTCTCCGTACAGGGAATCGCCATTATAGATGGCGTCTCGGAGGGATTCGGTCCAGCAGGCTACAACTTTGCTCAGGCCAAAGAGTCGAATATCTTCTTTGATTTCGTACCCGGAAGAGTCCCATTCTTCGTTTATCGAGTCTACGATGAAGTCGGCTTCGAGGGAGGTGTGGAGTTTTATGTTTTTCATTGTCTGTAAGCGGTTTAGGTTTGTATATGGCAGAAATTTACTCTCCGTTACTGAAAAAAGCAATCTCAAAAAGCAAAGTTTTTTTCATGTAAGATGTTTGCTTTTAGCTGATAGGTGATTTTGCGCCAAAGTTT
>CAYYKC010000072.1:4768-12953 GCA_964471605.1 uncultured Akkermansia sp.
TTTTTTCATGTAAGATGTTTGCTTTTAGCTGATAGGTGATTTTGCGCCAAAGTTTTTTTACTTATACTCACGCCACAGGTCTCGCGCTTCCCTTACGGTCGCAACATCGACAGGTTCGCCTATGCTCTGCATCGACCTTGCGGCAGCAGACAGGAGACAGGCCTGCGTCCGGGCTGTTTCAGGGGAGTCATTCATCGCCCGGGCTGCCCGGTAGTCGGCAAGCCGGGCAAGATAGCGGGCACGGATTCGCTCCCTGAATGCGAAGTGAATATCAGAACTGTTCATCGTCATTTTTTCGGGTATGTGCATCTTGGATAGTAGCGGATTCCATGTTCCCCTCGAACAGGTCAAAAAGGATGTCTTGCAGGAACCACTCATCCCCACAAATCGTGCGGGAAAGCTGACGGGAACGGAGAAGAGGAACAAAGCAGTTGGAGCCTTTGCGGTGTACCCAGCGTTCTTGCGTGATTTCCACGAGGTAGGTCTCACCTATCAGGACGCTGACTCGCAGTTGCATTTCTTCTTCAGCGGGACGAGTCACGCGCTCCATTACTTCGAGTTTGTACAGATAATCCATTGCGGTTAAGAGGTTTAGGTTTGTGTGTGGCAGAAAATTACTCTTCTTTGCACTAAAAAGCAATCCCAAAAAGCAAAGTTTTTTTGATGTAAGTTGTTTGCTTTTAGTTTATAGGATGTTTTGGAAGAAGTTTTTTTTAGTACTCGTCCGGTAGCAGCAACGTGGTGGCTGCTCTCTGGCCTTTATCGTCCTTGGCCTCGGTAATAATCCAGAGTACCCGGCCATCCTCATACTTGTAGACCGAGAGTAGTCGGCTGCCGTATTTCAGGGCATCATCGTTGGCTTTCTTGTCCTCCTTGCAAATGTCGCCCCAGTCGCCATTCTTGTGGCGCTCCAGGCATTGGCGCAGCTCCTGTTGAGTAAAGGTGTTTTCGACCTGAGGAGTCATGAGCGTTCTGCCCAACTGGAACTTGCCTTTGAATAGCTCCAGAATCCACGGGGGACGGACAGCACAGGTGGTATGATTCCACCAGACTTCTTCCATGCGCTCCGGCTCGATGTTGTCCTCTCTCTCGATGAACTTCATATCAGCGAAGCTGCCCAAATGATACCACTCCATGAGGCGGCGACCATCGAGCTGCGCGTAGATACGAACAAGGTTACTCTTGTTTTTAACCAGATTCCGGGAATAGCGGAACGCCACGCCCCCGAGGTGTTTATCGGTAACCGGGTCGAGAGGGTAGAACTTCTTCACTCCCATCATGAGGCAGATATTGCGGATGTCTCCGGCTAATTCACGGAGAAGCGTCTCGGCGGGTTCATAAGAACCGCCGCCAGCAGAGGATTGTTTTCGACTTGTATGCATAGTAGAACAAAATTACTCGCCGGGCATTAAAAAAGCCATGGCACGTTGCGTCTTATTGCTAAAGGAAAATGAGAAGAACAGCGGGAAAAGACGGGCGGGAAATCCTTTCGGTATTTCCCGCCCTGAACTACTCATTCTCCGATTTCCAATCGGCTTCTTTCATCCCTGCTGGCAAGCCGATTGGGAGGTTGATATTTTGCCAGCCCGGGGTCTGTTAAAAAGTGGGAAGAGTAAAAAATGCCGCTCGCTCAAATTGCAAAAGCAAGGCGAGAGCAGCTTCACTCCGAGAGAGAGATGGAAGCCTTCCTATCTACTACTACTATACTCTGGGTAGTATCAGGGTCTGCCTCTATCGCAGCTTCCAAGCTCCGAGCGTACTCTTCCAGCAGCGCAAAACGCAGTTTCAGTTCCTCGCGATGGTGCTGGGGCAGCGTTTCCGGGGGATTCTTCGACAGCCAGACCAAGGTTTTATCCAGCTCGAACGCGATAGGCAGCGCAGCCTCGGCTTCTTGCTTGGTCGGCAGCTCGAGAAATCCGAACGGTCGGTCATCATTGGGCATGATGTCGCGCTTCTCCTCCTCGGTCATGTTTTCAGCCTGATGCTGGCGAACTACCTTGCGGAGGTCTCGTACTGACTGCTTCTCCTTGGCGGCTTGGGTAAGCATGTTCTCGCGGGATGCAAAATCTTCACCCAGTACGGCAGCCTCTCGATGGTGGCTGAACGACAGCTCGGGGTGACGCGTCTCACGCGGATAAGCCCGGCAAACCATGACAATATCACGGATGGTGCTGCGGGACATTCCGGTTGCCTTTTCGGCCTCTTCATACTTGCTGTCAACATAGCGGTTACCCCATTGACGCTCACCCAGAAGCAGCGTATCACCCAACAGCCAGTTGCAGGCCTTGCTCAGCGATAAAACGGAGCGGAATAGATGATTGTAGGCATCCGAACTGATTTCCTCAGCTTCGACTTGAAGTCCGAGCGGAGAGAATTGAACGCCATCAATCCCGGAGGCAACAACAGCCGTCAGGTTAGACGTCGCGACGTCGCGACATCTAAAATCGGGCTGTGCGGGGATTGTGGCGGGAGTTTCCATGTTAGTGTCGATTTCCGGCGATTCCATGCCTATGGAACCGTGTCAAAATCGCTATCAACTCTTTTTGCGGCGGCAATTCATCTGTCGGTATTTCTCCCTGGCTGCCTCGCTTTTCTGGTTGCCGAGAGGCGGTAATCCGAGCATCTTCTGCACGGAGCGCACGTGGTAATGAAACGCTTGCTTACTCATGCCAAGCCTACGGGCATGTTGCTCGCAAGTACCATGACCGCACAGGTAGCAAAGGCAAGACCATTCCAGATACGGCTTTCCGCTACGGCAAAGGAATGCCTTGAGCATCCTGCGGTGATGTTCATCCAATTCTTCGCAACGGCTAATAAGCCCGTTTTTGGTTGAGCCGGAGCCGTTATTCGCGGTGCGGGGAGCTTGGGACAAAGACAAATCGTCCACCCCGGTCTGAACACAGGAACCATCAATGCGGGGAGCCAACAATCCGAGCTTTTCGGCATGCAGTCGCTGCTCCGGTGTAAGGGATTTCACCCAAGCCTTGAAGTCGGGAGAGCGAAAGGCATTGCGGTAGGCTTCATTACGCGAGGCTTCGCGCTTGGCGTAGTCGTCACGGCTCATGCAGCACCTCCTTTCCGGTTGTCATGCTGTGACACATGACGGGGGACACTTCCGTTTTTATTCCCTCTATATATACACGACACACATGTAAAATGTGCATATACACCATTTTCACATTCCTTATGCGCGTATGCTAATTCACATACTTTATCTGTCACAAGTGTCACAGCAAAATGTAAGGAATTGGAGTTGTGATATTTAGTACGGTGACAGATTGCCGTGACACTTGTTTTTTGAAGTGTCACAGCAGCCCACGTGTCACCGATTCCGATGAGTTTAGAACGGGAAGATTTCATCGAGTTCTCCTTCTATGTTTCCGTGTTCGATATAATCCATGAATGACTCACGCTTAATCATCCAGTAGCGTTGGGTATTGTTGCGCTTGTACTCCAAAGGGAATTCCCCGGTACTAGCCAGAGCCCCCATGCGTTTGCCTATGCTGGTGGCATTTACCATGCCTTTGAGCATGTCCTTAATGCCATCCTGGAGCATCATTTGCTGCAGAAACCAAGTTGCCGAGCCCTCCAGCGCATCCAGTCGTTTATCGGCATCAAACATGTCCTTGGCAAACAAGGCCAGCACCTCGCGGAATGATGCGGTGGAGCCGGAGTTGGCGGCCTCAGTCAACAGCTCCGGGTGCAGGTAATTCCGCACACCCCAGCGGGCATCTCCTACGCAATGCTCCGGAATCTCCCAGTTCAACAGGAACGAGCACAATGCGCCCATCTCAGCCTTGGCCTTAGCCACACCGTCACTATCACGCATCGGTTCATCAGTCGTTTTGAAGAGGCTGATTTTATCGCGGTTGGAGAGCTCAATATCCGGCAGCAGTTGGAGGGAATCCGGGTCGGTGTTCAGAGTGACCATGATGCGCCCTTGCCAGAAGATTCCGGCTGCTTTCTTGAACTTGCCCTCGCACATGTGGTGCTGGTTAGCGGCCATCTTCTTCAAGGCCTTAGCAAACATGGAGCGTTCCTTGGCATCGCCCTTGGCCACGGTATCATTGAGCGTCCAAACTCCGATACTCATCAAGTGGTCATTGAATCGCGTCTGACCCAGTACGTACTCGGAGGCATCTGCTGAACCTCCGAGCGATGCCCCATACAGGCATTCGGACAGGAAGTTCTTGCCGCTGCCCACGCCCCCGGCCACAAAGAGGACATGGCCGTTGCGCGGGAGCCCGGCGTATGCGTGGCGGTAGGCGTATGCCCAAGCGGCCATGAATCTCTCACGTTGAATGATGTCCGGGAACAGGTGCTCCATGAATGAAGCAATCCACGGGAATCCATCGCCCCAGCTGTGTCCCTGAGTCAAATCTGGCTCATGCACTCGCAGAAAACTGGTGTTTAGGCGGGGTTCATCCTGAATCTTCACTATTGTCTCCTTGCGGTAGATAAAGGGAGAGGCCGCCGGGATGGAATTGATTTCGATGATGGCGGTCATGAGTTGTTTGAGAGGACTCTCATCGCCGGGAGATTCCGCCTTACTGCTCACATTGTACTTCCCGGCGGCGAAAAGCTCAAAGTTTTGGCGATTAAGGCATTGCCAACCGGGAACGGATGTGCCGTCCTCGCATTTGTAGGATGTTCGCACATAGAAGCTGTTGTTGACAAAGTAGCAATCACACAGAGCCCGGCCTAAGGTATCGGCCTTGTAAGAAGAGATGAACTCATGCCCGAAAATATCCTCCCACGAGCGGAACGGGAATCCCCCGGTGAAGCAGACCATGCCTGTTTCGGACACAATGGCAGCGGTCGGGCAATCTGCCATGGAATCCCAGAAGCGGACACCCCGGGAACCAAGCTCAAACTCTCCATTCCAACGCTTATCCCAGCCTCGTTTCGCCATCTCCTCGCGTACTCGTTCAAGCGGGATGACCTCGCCTTTTCTGAGGAAGTCGCTCTTGCGCAGAGCTTCTTCAAACCAAAGAGAGGTCAGTTCTTCGGGAATCGGAGTGGGGTCGATGAGCTGCCAGTTCCACCCGGCATGGTAATACTGAGCCGGGTTGTTAAAGGCCTTGAGGTCAAGGGCTCCGTAGGCATTGGAAAGACGCAGTTCCCGAATGATGATTTTTTGGAGCGTACGCACCATCTCAGCACTTGGCATCAACGGAATAGGCTTGGCGAGTACCCATACGGCATGGGTGCCGCCGGAGTAGGATTCAGCCACAAATGTCGGCTTAACGGCCAATTTGGCGGTCTTTTTGGCGCGTTCGGCTGGTGTCATCACCTTGTCATAGTCAGCTACAATGGCAATCCACGCTGCCGGAGCATTCTCCCGGCTGACCCGGGCAGTAGATACCAGCCCCCGAATGCCGGAGAACAAACAGTCCTGCGTCCCGGCATTCGTGATATATGCGCGGTAAGCCGCTTTGTCCGGGAGCTTCTCATGGGCAATAACCGCCGTTCCCCACGGCTGGCCGAATGAGATCTCCTGAGAGACGGCATTGGGGAGCATGGGCAATTCCAGCCCGGGGAAATAGGAGGAAAACTGCTCGGGAGAGTGTTCAGAGGGGACAACTTCGGGGGACAAAGGGACACTTTTTGTCCCCTCTCGGGGGGACATTTGCTCTGATTTTGTCCCCTCACGGGGGGACAAGGGGACAGAATCTGTCCCCTCAATAGCCCCGGTCTGTCCCCCGAAGTTCCATTTTTCGCGTTGGCAACGCTTCTTAATGGTCTCGAAGGAGATACCAAAATGCTCCCCGGTCTGCTTATAGCTACGGCAGGAGAGGTAATACTCGCGGACTTCGTTCCAATCAATCTGGCTCATTTGGTGTAGAATTGAGAGGTTGTGGTTTCAGCGGCCAGCGGCAACCCGGCCAGCCAATCGGGAGGAGTGGTCATGATGCGGTGCACATCCTTCACCGCTTCGGCAACGGTTTCTTTCGGGACTTCCACCACGACCTCGTCATGAACGTGGGCTACGACCCGGTACCCGGCTGCATCCAACGCGAGGAGGATTTCTCCCAGCACATCCCGAGCTACGGCAGATGTCAAATTCTCGGCCAATTTACCGCCAAAGAAGTTCACTCGCTTACCCTGTACCAAAGCGGACAGACCCTTGGGGGTAACAGCCACTTGGCGGTAGTAGAGCTTGCGCCCGGATGGCAGAGGGAGAGTGAAATCCTTGCCGATGCTTGCAGTCATGGCGCGTTCGAGGGTAGCCCAGAGATTAGTGATAAGGCGGTTGGATGCCCGGAAATCTGCCACAATCTTCTGTGCCTGTTGAGGCGTGATATCCAATCCGGCCATGTTTTTGGCCAGTTGCACGAAAATAGACGCACCCGCTCCATAGCCGAGCCCCAGCACACGCGCTTTAGCAAGACGGTAGAGGTCGGGATTCTTATGTTTCAGCGGCTCCGGGTCGTTGTAACTCATTGTCACTCTAGCATGTGCCTCGTATGGGGAGATACCTGTCTCCAGGACTTCTATCATGGCATTATCGCCGGACAGCCACGTAATCACGCGCTGCTCAATCTGTGAAAGGTCGGAGATTATCAGTTCGTACCCGGGGCGAGCCACCAGCATGCGCCGCAAATCTACTCCGAACATCGGCACGCGCGGGAGGTTCTGGATATTGAAACCGGCATCACCGCTCCATCTTCCTGTGTGTGCGCCAAAGTATTTGAGACCATAGGAAAACGAGCCGTCCGGGCGAATACGGCTCTCCAGCGTCAGAAGTTTCTTGTACAGCGTGTTGGCCTTGCGATAGTCGCGCATGGCGGCCACCCATGGAAATTGCACTCCGTATTTCTCCTCCCAGCGGGCGCATTCCTCGGAGTCCTGAGCCAATGAAGCCGGGGGCTGAATCCCCGCTTTGATACATTCTTCCTTGAGATGCTTGGGGGAGAGTATAGGCTTGTGCCCATCAGCCCAAGGTATCTTTTCGAGCGCGGAGTCCATCACCTGCAGCAAGGTCTGTAGCCCGGCCTCCACCAGAGCGCGGTCAATGTAGAGCCCCCGGTCGCACATGTCGCGGGTCATCGCGGAGAGCTTGCGCTCCTTGCCACTCCACAGAGGAGAGAGCTGCATCCACAGGTAATAGGAATACCAGGCATCTTTCAGGCAGTAGGCAGCGAGTTCATCGGCCATGCCTTTCTCCTTTGCCTGTTTCCATGTCACCCCGAGCATATTATCGCGGGTATCCTTGGAAAGACGTATGTTGTACATGCCTTCCACGGCTGCTTTCAGGCTGCGGCCATAGCTGAGAGCCGATACCAAATCAGCCGTGCATTCCCAGCGAGGGGTGATTCCCTCCGGGATGATGCCCAGTTCCTGTAAACGCCGGAAACAAGCGCGGTCAAAGCGTGCATTGTGAGCAACACAGATTTGTCCGTGCAGTCGGCTCCAATCTACCCCGGCGGGTTCCCCAACATAGGAAAAGGCAGCCTCTCGGGAATAGATGGCCACCATGTAGATTTCACACGCCGGGTCATGCAGATAATGCCACAGTCCTTGTGTCGTAACTGACACGTTCTTATCGTAATACGTCTCGAAGTCGATTCCGTATACCTTAGGAGGAGAATCAGTTGTCATGATGTTCGGAACGGTAGATAGTGATTTTCAAACGGTAACGATTCAGCCAATAGCGCACCACATCGCTATCAGCCAGCTCAGGCGGGAGTTCTTGCGCCTCTTTCGGTTCTTCCTCAGCCTTGATGGCTTCATAGGTAGCCCCGGCCAGCAAATCCAGTTGGTGATGCTTGCATCCGGCATAACAGACCATCCCGGCAAGTGTGTTCTCATCGGCATAGGGCAATATGGCTTCTACGCAGCGAGCGAGCAGTAACGCTTCCTTGGCCAAAGGCAGAGCTTCACGGAGGTAGCGAGCAACCTCGGGATGCTCTCCCGGAGCGTTTACAACATAGCTATCGTACAGGGTTTGCCATCCCAGCAGTTTCTTCTCCATCAGCGGGATTCCATGCACGATGGCAGCGGCTTTCTGTAAAGTGTAGGATTCTGGTTTCATATCTTCGCGGACTTTTCTTGTCTCTGCCTAAGCAATGGAGGTAATTGTCGGAAATCAGAAAAAAATCTGCAACAAATCCGCTTTTTTCTCCGGGCGTTTTTTGCGACCTTCGGACTATCAAAGTCTTGCAAAATTGCCCGAAATTTATTT
>CAYYKC010000073.1:0-12816 GCA_964471605.1 uncultured Akkermansia sp.
CGGTAATTCGCACGTACGGTGGTGTGAGAGGGGGACGAAAGTCCCCCTACTCGATATTGAAACGTTGGTGTATCAGTACTTGTAGTCCACGTAGAACTGGAACTGGCCGTCATCGTCGGCGGCGTTCTCGGACTTGAAGGGGATAGCGTAGTCCACGGCCAGCGGGCCCATGGGCAGGTTGATGCGCAGACCGATACCGTAGTTGGCGGCCCATTCATTCGGCTGGAAGTCGAAGCTGTCGGCATGCACGAAACCGGCATCCACAAACATGGCGAAGCGCATGGATTCCACCAGCGGAACAGTGACCTCGAACTGCACGAATGCCGAGCTGTTGCCGCCCATGGTCTCATCGCCGGCGAGCTTCTCGTCCACCATACCCACATCACGGTAGCGGAAGCCGCGCAGGTTGGTCGGTCCGCCCAGATAGCAGCGTTCAAAGATGGGTACTTCCTCGTTGCTGTCAACGGTGTCAATGGTCTGGAGACCGAAGTTGACGCTGAAGATGGTATCCCAGATGGCGTTGTAGTAGTACGAACCGTTCAGACCCACTGTGTATGTTTCCACGGTGCTGCCCGGGCCGCTGTAGCCGGCGAAGCTTTCCAGATGTCCGCCGCTGCGGGGGGTGATGGAAGCATCGCGGGAGTCGTACTCATAGCTCAGCCGGAAATGGCTGCGGGTGTAGTCGCCTGCGGCCTCGCGGAAGAAGATGGGGGCATAGCCCTCCGGCTCAATCTCGAACTGCTCCAGACGATAGTTGAACTTGACCGAGGCGAGGTCGGAGACGGCCTTACGCAGGCCGATTTCCCAACCGTAGTTGGTCTGCTGGTAGTAGTCGCTCATATAGGTAGAGCGCGAGTAGAACACCTCGTTGGAGAGCGCCAGCTTGCGATCCAGGAACCAGGGCTCCAGCAGGAATACGGAAGCACTCTGATACTCTGTACCCAGCTTGCCGGAGAGGGTCAGACGCTGACCGCCGCCCACAAATGAGCCGCCGAAGAGGCCGCCGATGTCGAAGTTGGACTGGGTGATGGTGGTGTACAGGTAGACATTTTCCACCGTGGAGAATGCCACACCGAAGGTGAGGTTGCCGGTCATCTTCTCCGTCACGTTGATGTTGACATCGCGGTAGCCGGTAGTGCCGGACATACCTTGGTAAACATCCACCGTTTCGAAGTAGTTGAGGTTTTGCAGGCGCTTGCGGGCGGTCTCCAAATCGACGGAGTTGAGGTTCTGGCCCGGCTTGAGCGGGAGCTCGCGCAGAATGACGTGCTGCTTGGTCTTGGTGTTGCCGCGCACATTGATGCGACCCACCAGGTAGCGATTTCCTTCGCTTACATCATAGCGGATGTCAATCAGGCGGTTGCCTTTTACATCCACACCTACCTCCGTGATGTCCGGGTGCACATCTGCATCAGCGTAGCCCTTTGCACCGTAGTAGTCGCGAATCATATCCACATCATCAGATACCTTTCGCAGGGAGTAGATATCGCCATCGAACATGCTCAGACCGCGCTCCAGCTCCTTGGGCGTATAGACGGAGAGTTTACCGAAGCTCACGCGGCGCACCTTGTAGCGGGGGCCTTCGTAGATGGACACGTCCATATACACGCGCTGGCGTCCGTTGGGATTGGTGCTGGTGCGGTACTTCACATCTGTCACCTGAGCCCGCAGGTAACCGAAGTTGCGGTAGTGCTTGACAATTTTCTGCAGGTCTTCGTCAACCTGTTCGCGGTTGATACGGCCTGATTTGGTCACCCAGGTGAAGAAGCCTCTCTCCTTGGTTTCCATGAGGCGGCGCAGCTGATCATCGGAGAACTCCTTGTTGCCGGTGAACTCGATGCTGTTCATGCTCTGCATGCGGCCCTCGGTGATATCGAAGATGATGTCATCGTACGTCCCGTTGGCGGTGCGCTGGGCGCGCCAGTTCACCTTGGTGTCCGGGTAGCCTGCCTCCTGATAGGCTTTGATGATTTCGGCGCGGGCAAGTGCCAGAGCGCGGTCATTCACCACGCCGCCGGACTTGAGCTTTGTGAACTCGCGCAGCTCATCATCGTCAAACTCCTTGTTGCCGGTGAAACCGACGCCTGCCAGCACATTGGCAGCCTTGACGCTGAACACCACGCGCACCCCGCCGCCGCTCGGATAGACGGAAATGCGGGCATCCGGGTCAATCATCCCCTGGGAAATCAGTCGCTCCAGGTCTTCGTTCACCACGGCAGAGTCATACTTGACACCCTCACGTGTTCTGATGATATCGAAGAGACGGCTGTCGGGAATTGTCCGGCTGCCGCGGTAGTCGAAGCTCACGGAGGAGACGCGGCGACCGTCAAATCCGGCATCGGAGGAGAAGAGACCCGTGGTGGGACCCAGCTCGCGACGGACGGTGGAATCGTCCAGCAGTTCGGTTTCATCTGCTGCGGAAACGAGGTGGGTCTCCGGCATCGGCTGCGGAGCCGGGGACTGCTCGGGTTTTGCCGTTTCTTCCTGTTTGGGGGTGGAAAGGGAAGACTCCTCAGGGGTTGATTCCGTTGTAGAGGCGGTTTGCTGGTCATTCATCATGGCATCCAGGAACGGATCGCCCGTGGATTGCTGAGCCATTGCTGCTCCCGTCATGGTCATGGCGAGCGTGGCCAGTGTGGCACTCCAATGCTTGGTGGAAAGCTTCATGGTGCGAATCTTAGTTCAGAGTCCTTGAAAAGTCAAGGTATTAGTCTGTATACTGCCATAATTATCAGCCGCGTTTTTTTCAATCGGCTGAGCCTAATGTGGGAGTGTAGGGCAAATTTGGCTTGAATCCTTGCCGGAAAACAGGTAGCATATCCGCATGAGCAAGTATTTTCTGACCCTGTGCCTCTCTTTCCTGACTTCTGTCGCCGCCCTTGCGGCTGATTTGGCTGATGCTCTGCAGAGCGGCACGCTCTGGACCTTGCCTCAAACGGAACTGGTTGATAAGTATCTCAATGGTGTGATGTATCGCCATGTGGATGCGGGCACCATGCGGCTCAAGGCTGCCGGGGCTCTCACCATTGGTGAGCTTTCTCCCAACGAGATTGACTGGATTTGGGATGAAAAGAAGGAGCATCCGGCCTCCCTGCTCATCGTCCTCTACAACAAGGGTGATGATGGCAATATCGATAAAAAAGAGTTCAACCAGCGTGTGAAAGATGCTCTGGCGGCGCTGGATGCCGTCTGCGGGGTCAAGGGGAAGAAGAAAAACGTGGCCGCCAAAGAAAGCGGGGTCAAGCTCAAGGCCTGGGTCTGGGAATGGGAGAACGGAGCAGCCATGCTGGAGGCTCACGATACCGGAAAGGGAAAGAAAGACTACGAGGCAGAGTTCATCCGCCTGCGGATGGCAAAGGATGCTGCCGGGCTGGAGCGCGGCAGTGCGTCTGATGCCGGATCGCGCCGTGATCTGCTTAACAATGTGAAGCGCACGGAGGAGGGCGATGTGTGGATTGACAATATCCCCATGATTGATCAGGGGGAGAAGGGCTATTGCCTTCCTGCCACCGTGGCACGTATCTTCTCTTACTATGGAATGGATGGCGTGGATATGCACGCCATGGCTTCCATGTGCGATACCGTGGCCGGCGGGGGTACAACCATTGAAGGGATGATGGAGGCGCTGGAGAAGATTGGCAGCCGTTTCCACGTCCGTGCCATGACCCTGAAGGACAAGGGCAAGAAGCCCGGCCCGGAAGAGATTGTCGAATCCTACAACAAACTCGCCAAACGCAAGGGTAAGCAGGCCTCTCGCGGCTTCATCGGTGTGGCTGACCGCGATATAGATGATGCGCTCTCCATCTTTGACCAGGAGATACTGGAGGAATCCTTCCCGGTGAAGAAAGCCGCCATGAAAAAATGGTTCCGCCCCGTATACAAGAGCATCGACTCCGGTATTCCCGTTCTCTGGGGGATTCCCGGTCACATGCGTCTCATTATCGGGTATAATGATGCCAAGGGTCTCATCTATTACTCCGACTCCTGGGGTGCCGGGCATGAAAAAAAGAAGATGAGCGCCCTCAATGCCTACATGATTACGCTTTATCGCGGTTATCTGCGCCTTTCCAAATGATATATCGGGCTTTCTCTGTTCATTTCAGCTTGATTTAAGCCCGTGAAGCGGGTAGAATAGAGGGCGTGAACGAACATCCTCTGCAGGAACCTGCTCGCAAGGCCTATCGTGCCATGGTCATGGCGCGCGCTTTTGATACCAAAATTTCCGCTCTCTACAAAGCCGGTAAGATATTCGGCGGCGTATTCCTGGGGCGCGGGCATGAGGCGGTGGCCGCAGCGGAGGGTGTATTCCTGCGCAAGGGATATGATGTGTATACCCCTTTCATCCGCGAGCAAGCGGGGCGCTGCGCCTGGGGTGACAGCGTGCTGGGAACGGCTCGCTCCTACTTCGGCAGCACGCAGGGTATTTCCCGCGGTCGCGATGGCAATGTACACTGGGGTCACCCGCATGAAGGCACACTCATGCCCATCTCGCATCTGGGTGCCATGGCTTCCGTGGTGGCGGGGCTGATGCTGGCTAAGCGCATGCAGGGTATCACGGATGCCGTGGGCGTGGTCTGCATCGGCGATGGTACGACTTCCGTGGGCGCGCTGCACGAGGCGGCCAACCTCATTGCCGTGGAAAAGCTGCCCATTGTCATCGTCGTCACCAATAATCAGTACGCCTATTCCACGCCGAATGACAATGAGTTTGCCTGCAAGAGCCTGGCAGATCGCGGCAGAGGCTACGGCATGACCGCCCACGAGTGCGACGGCACGGATTTCCTGCAGACGCTTGCCACCATGCAGCGTGCCATAGCTGCGGCACGTGCCGGAGAAGGCCCTCAGTGGGTGGTGGCCGAAACGCTGCGCATGTGCGGGCACGGCGAGCATGATGATGCCTCCTACATCCCGGCAGAGCTCCGAGCGGCCTATGCTGACCGCGACCCGCTGGCAGTGGCGCGCCGCCAGATGTTGGAAAAGGGCTGGATAAGTGAGGAAGAGGCAGATGCCTGGGAGGAGGAATGCCGCGATGAAGTTCAGCGCAGCGTGGCGCAGGCGCAGAAAGAGCCTACCCCGCGGCCGCAGGATGAACAATGGGTTGCCACCTCCTGGCGCCCGGAACGATGAGTTTTTTGCCCCCCTGATAGAGATATGAGTGTTACCTACATAGATGCCATACACGCCGCACTGGAAGAGCTGCTGCAGGAGGATGCTTCCGTCATCCTGTACGGTGAGGATATTGCCGGCAGCTTCGGCGGCGCTTTCAAGGCCACCAAGGGGCTGGCAGAGAAGTTCCCCGGCCGTGTGCTCAACGCCCCCATCGCAGAGGATGCTATCGTGGGGCTGGGTATGGGTGCGGCTCTCGGCGGGCTCAAGCCCATCGTGGAGATGCAGTTTGCCGATTTCGGCACCCTGGGGCAGAACCAGATGTGCAACAACGCCGGTGCACACTTCTACCGCACCGGCATCCCCGTCAACCTGACCATGCGCATGCCCTGCGGCGGCACACCCGGCGGCGGCCCGTACCACAGCCAGTGCCTTGAATCCGTCTTTGCCCACTATCCGGGCGTGCACGTGTTCACCCCGGCCACGGTGGCAGATGCCTACTACATGCTCAAGGAAGCCGTGCGTATTCCCGACCCCGTGGTATTCATGGAGCACAAGTTCCTCTACCGCTGGCTGAAGGCGGATAGCTGGCTGGAGGCAGACCCGCTGCCCATCGGGCGCGCCCGCATTGCCCGCCCCGGCAAGCACGCTACCGTGGTGGCATTCTCTGCCATGGTGCCGGAGGCACTGCGGGCAGCAGAGGAGCTGGCCGCCTCCTCCGGCTATGAGCTGGAGGTAGTGGATTTGCGCACTGTCAAGCCGCTGGATACCGATACTATCCTGGCCTCCGTGGCCCGCACGGCCCGCCTGATGGTGGTGAGCGAGGATTTCCCCTGGGGAGGAGTGGCCGCCGAGGTGATAGCCCGAGTGGCGACGGAGGGCATGCACCTGCTGGATGCGCCGCCGCTGCGGGTGACCGCGCCGGATACCCCCATCCCCGCACACCCCGACCTCTGGAAAGCCCACCGTCCGGGGTACGAGAATATCACGGCTGCCGCCCGTTACCTTATTTCCCTTTAAACACTAACATCTTATCTGAATCATGCCGCAAGTACCCATACTCATGCCCCAGCTGGGCGAATCCATCACCGAGGCAACCATCATGCGCCTGCTGGTACAGCCCGGCGACACCGTGGTGGCTGACCAGGAGGTGTTTGAAGTGGAGACCAATAAAGCCGTCATGGGTGTCACCACCGAATGCGGCGGCACCGTTGTTTCCATGCTGGCTTCCGAGGGCGAAACCATCGCCGTCGGCACCGTCATGGGCATCATCGAGGCCACTGCGGAGGAAATCGAGCGCTCCGGCGCCACCCCGCTGGCGGAGGGCGAGCTGCCCGCCGCCCCGGCACAGAAGAATGAGCCCGCTTCCGGCTCCGTCGGCAATGACGGTGCCCATTTCCGCACCGAGGGTGAGTACCGCGAGGCCGCAGCCGGTTCGCGCACCCCGGCTGCAGGTGGTCGGGGACTACCCGTGCCCATGGGGGTGCGCGGGGCACACTACCTCTCCCCCCGCATCCGTGCCCGCATGGATGAACTGGGCATCACGGAGGCAGACCTGGCCTATGTTTCCGGCAGCGGAGCCGGCGGCCGCATCACGATTGAGAATTTCGAAAGCTTCCTGGACTATGTGGACGGCTGGCCGAGCCGCCAGGCATCGCCCATGCGCCGCAGCGTGGCCAGCAGCATGCAGCGCACCTGGCGTCGCCCCATCGCCAGCGCCGGGCGTCCCATTTTCATGGCACCCATCATCCTGCACCGCAAGAACCACCCCCGCAAGCCCGGCATCACGCTCTATTTCCTGCGGGCGCTGGCGCTGGCGCTGGCAGAGGCCCCGGAGTGCGCCGGTTACATGGTGGGCGGGCGCATCCTGACCCCGCGCCGCATTGATTTGGGCGTGGCGGTGCAGGTGGCAGACGGCGTGATGGTGCCGGTGATGCGCGGGGTGAACGAGTTTACCATGGATGAGCTCATCGATGAGTACAACAAGGTCGTGGACCAGGCGCGCAACCGCAGGCTCGACCCCGGGTATCAGGGCGGAGGCATTGCCACCGTTTCCAACTTCGGCGGGTTCGGGCTCACCTTTGCCTCCCCCATGCCCCTACCCAGCGAAAGCCTCATTCTGGGGGTGGGTGCCGTGCAGAAAGTTCCCGTATGGAGTGATGAGGTGGAATGCTTCATTCCGGTGGAGCAGGCCAACATCGTGGCCTCCTTCGACCACCGCGTGGTGGATGGCGGCGACATCGGCCGACTCATGCTGCGTATCGCCTATTATCTGGAGCACCCGGAAGTGTTATAAGGTCTCATGAGCCACCCCGATATCAAGGTTCTGGGCATCATCGCCGGTGCGGGTGAGTTTCCCCGCCGGGTGGTGGAGGGTGCCCGCCGCGCCGGGGTGGAGGTGGTGTGCATGGCGATACGCGGTGCGGCGAGCGATGAGCTGCGCCCGCTCTGCCGCAGCTTCCGGCGTTTTCGAGCCGGGGCGGTGGAGGGGCCGCTGGCCTACTTCAAGTCCGAGGGGGTGCAACACCTTTTGCTGGCGGGGCAGATTAAACCGGCCACGCTCTACACCATGTGGCCGGATGCAACCGCACGTCGACTTCTGGGGCAGATGGATCGCCGCAACGCGCACACCATTTTCGGCGCGGTCTGCCAACTGGCGGCAGACAACGGTATCACCGTGCTGCCCTCCACCACGTTCATGGATGACTGCATGCCCTCTGTCGGGCATCTGGCGGGCCCCGCCCCCACGCCGGAGCAGGTGGAGGAAGCCCGCTTCGGGCTGGCTCACGCGCGGGAAATAGCCCGGCTGGATATCGGACAGAGCATCATCGTGCACGGTCGCAGCGTCATCTGTGTGGAGGCCTTCAAGGGCACGAACGAGTGCATCCGCTCCGGCGGTTATCGCGGGCATGGTGTCACCCTCTGCAAAGTCACTAAACCCGGGCATGACATGCGCTTCGATGTTCCTTGTCTGGGGCTGGGCACTATTAAAAATGCGCTGAAGGCCGGGGTGAACCACATCGTGTTCGAAGCCGACCGCACCATCATCTTCCAGCGTGAGGAAGTGGAGGAGCTGTGCAACCGCCACGGCATCACCCTGCATGCTATGGTTGCTCCCGTCCCGGCAGAGGAAGGCCCTGAGCCCGAACATATGGAGGATGATGCCGCGCATGCCGCCGCCATGGCAGCAGAAGTGCAGCGGCTTGGTATAGGCCATATTGCCGTGGTGTGTGACGGGGTCATCATTGCCGTGGATGATGCGGATGGCCCGATGAAGTGCATCCGGCGCGCCGCCGCCTACATGCGTCAACTACGTTTCATGCGCCTGCTCAACTGGTTGTGTAATCTGCTCATGGGGCGAAAGACCCCGCCGCCCGCACCCATGGTGCTGTGCACGGCACCCGGCTATGAGCTGCCGCCGGAAGCAGCTGCCGCTGCCCGCAGGGCGGGGATTGTTACGGGATGAGAAAAAAAGCTCCCCCATGCCGGAGCACGGAGGAGCTTGAGCTACGCACCATGAATGTCCTTTAAGAATTACAATTGGCGTCCGAAGGCGAGACGGTCGTATTGTTCGTTCGCGTAGCGGTGCTGCGGGTGGTTGGTGCGCATGTAGGCCTCGTGCAGCGGGTGCGTGGGGTCATGCGCGATGCGGCGGGCCTCCTGCCGGTTGTCGGAGGGTGCCCCGGTGTGCAGCGGCGCTTCCTGCATGAGAGACGCGGCCTCCAGCATCAGCCGTGCGAAGTCCGGGCTGGCCTGCAAAGCCGGATTCTGCATCAGCGCTGCGGTATCGATTCCCGCGCGCTCTCCCATGGTGTGGAGGAAGGCATCCACCATGCGGAGGTTATCCTCATAGCGGTTACCCCAGAGCTCCTGGAGGCAGGCATCGGCCTGTCGGACGGCCTCTTCCTGCTGCTGCTGCATTTCTTTCATGAAGCGGCGTCCCTCTGCGGCGTAGCGCCTGCACATGGCCTCCATGGCCTTGGGCGGCACGCCGTATTCGTAGGCCACCTGAGCCATGCTCTGCACCAGCGCCGGATTCCAGAGTTCATCCGGCGTGTCTTCCGGGCGGTCGATGCTGAACTGCTCGGCAGATTCCGGCAACCCGACAGCCGTGCGGAAGGCCGCCATGCGGCGGGAATCCGTGGGGTCCGGGTAGCCCTTGAGGCGCTCCAGATGGGCGTAACTCTTGGCGAGAGACTCCGGACGGCGGAATTTGGCGAGAGAAGCACCGTAGGGCTCCAGCTCGCCGAATCGTTTATACCAATCCGGCGCAAAGGCACCGTCGGCATCCATGAGCGGAGCCTCCGGGCGGGGCAACTCCGGAATCGGCGCGGGTGCGGATTCCGGTGCGGGGATATCCTGCCCGTTGTCGGCGGGCCGGGTATCGGTCGGGACGACAGCCTCCCGGGGAGGCATCGTTTCGTTTTCGTTATGATTCTGTTTCATCATCATTTGTTTGTGGGGTTGGGTTAGCGGCCTCCTGCTCCGCCAATTCCAGTCGGTGGCGAATCACGAGGAAAACTTCACGGTGGGCATCACGCCGCATGGCATCCAGCGGGTCGTAGGAACCGGACTTGCCCTGAAAGACGGGCAGGTGGGTTTCGAAGCGGCGTTCCAAATCACAGAGCACCTGCTGCCCCAGCGGCGTGTTCAGCAGCTCGCGCAGACGGCGGCGTTCTTCCCGCTGCTCCTGTTCCTGCGCGTAAATGTGGCGTCGGGCGTGTATCATGGCTGTTCGGCGGGTGTATCGTTTGCCTGCTGTATGGCCGTGGCCATCTGTTGCTCACGCTGCCGCCGCAGGCGTTTGACGGCACTCTGCGAGCGCAGAATTTCCTCCGGCACGCCATCCAGTCGTGCAGAGAGGCGGAACGCCCTGTCCAAATCCACATGGTCGGCCACCCCTGCATCCAGACCGGCCAGGGACTGAAGCCGTTGCAACGTGCGCTCAATGCCTTCGGATTGGAGGCGGCGCATGACCTGAGCGATTCGCCCCTGATAGATGACATGGGGTACTTCCACCACATCTTCACCGAGCGGGTCTTTGCTCAACACCGTGGACGGCGGCTGCGGGAAGCGTCCCAGTCGGAACAGCAGGGCAAACACGCGCTCCATGAGGGGTTGGAAATCGCTCGTAAACAGCGTGAACGAGGGTGAGAAAAGCATCACACGCTCATTTTCCCGGGCGTAGACCTCGGTGGCGCTCATTTGTGCCTTGCGCTCGCTCCATAAATCCAGCATGGGGATGAAGAATGCGCGGTTGATGGAGTCTCGCTTCTGCTCCAGGCGGTTCAGGCCCACATCGTATCGCCCCTGGGTGGCCCATTCGCGCGGGAACCCCAGACTGGCACTCTCCGGGTTGATGAGGGTGCGACCTCCGGCGCGTAAATCCACCTCGCCCACCTGGTTGGCGAGCTCCAGAATGCGGGGGAAGGCGGCCAGCTCGCCCAGCATATCCAGGATGCGGTTGAGGAATTGCGCCTGGCGGATATCCGGGTAGACGAGGCGAGCGGGAGCCAGTCCGTAGGGGCCTTCTCCCCAGCGGAGGAAGCGGGTGACCATGTAGGGCATCTCGTGGTAGCCTTTCTCCTCCATCACCTGTTGGTCATCCAGAGAGTAATAGATGCTCTCGAATCGCATGTTGCGGGCATCATCCCGGTCGCGCCGCCGCTTCCGGCGGGGGCGCACCACATGCAGCATGCGCAGGCTTGCCTCGTGGCACTGGCGAGGGTCCTGCCACAGGGCCTTGGCCCGGGGGCCCAGAGCTTTTTCGCCGAACTGCGTAGCTGCCTGATGAGGGGTGCAGTTGTATTCCCGCATGTAGGTATCCAGGCTGCCTTCATCATTTTCCGCGCAGACGAACTGCCCGCAGGGAATATGGCGGAACAGGAGTCGCCCGCTGCGCGTGGTGCTGCAATACAGACTCCCCGTACCCAGCCCTACGCGATCCAGAAAACACTCGTGCAGCTCGGTATAAAAATTACTCAGTGCTAACTCCCGATTCGCGATTTCGGAGCATCGGTTGTACCAGGATTCGGCCTCATCCCCGGCATCCGGGTCAGGGCTACCCCATTTGAACCAGAGCTCATGGCTGGGGGTGATGTAGCTCATGTGACCGCCGGCCAGCTTCTGGCAGGCTTCCACGGCGGTTGTGTCCCCCAGCTGATGTCGGTTGTCGGCATCGGCGGCGGTGTTGTCATCCTCATCGCGGCGAGAGGGCAGCACATAGTGCCGCAGAGTGTCCCACCAGCTTTCCCATGGAGCCCGGGCAGACTTCAGGCTGTTATAGGTGCTCAGCAGCGTATTCATGGCATTATCCCAGGGTGGTGTTACCCTCCGCAGTCGGGAACAGGGAGGAACTGTGCCGGTTATTCTTGTTCAGCAGAGTGGATTTAAGGCCGTTGCGGCGCTTGCTCTGCTGGGCGTAGGCAGAGGCTGTATCATCCTCCACCGTGTCGGTAACCACCGGGATGGTGGCTGTCTGTTCTGCCTCGGTCGGGCTGTTTTTGACCAGCTTGGAACCGATACCTGTTTTGAAGAATCCCATCATGTCTCTATTTCTGTTAATTAGTTGTTGTTGTTCAGGAGCAGCTGCTCCCAGCGGTAGATGTGTGGCTGATTGCTGCGCCGTCCGCGTTGGAAGCACAGCCATTCCAGTGGCGGCAGCGTGGCGGCCAGCCGCCGGGCCAGTGCCACGTTGCCCGCCAGCAGGTGGACATACCAGGCATCGGCCTCCGCCGGATTGTCTGCCAGCTCGCCCCAGAGCAGCTCCTCCTGAAGCAGTACCGGTTTCATCAGGACGACCAGTTCCGGCGTGAACACCAGAACCCCGCGAGGATTGCTGAGGAGGTTGTTCACATCGTCGACCAGGTTTCGCCCGCTGTTCCGGTAGTAGAGGTATGCTTCTGTTCGTGAGTCCGTGCTCATATTTCGGAAAATAGCCTGCTTTTTGATGCAGGGCAATAGCGGAGCTGTGTTTTTGTCTTCGTTTGCATGTACGCAAACGAAGACAAAAACACTGCAACACTCTTGCACAATCGGAAGATGTGTGCGAAGCTGCATATGTGCCCACCACAACAGGCACTCCCGAATACGCTATGAGTTATTCCATTTCCAATACGCCGCTGACGGCTCTCGATATCTGCAATATAGCCCTCGGTAAGCTGGGTGAAGCCCCGCTGACCGCCATCGATTCCAACGGTACGCTGCCGTCCCGTCTCTGCTACATGCACTATCATCCCGCCCGGCGGGAGGTGCTCTGTGCCACCCGCTGGTCCTTTGCCACCAGAAAAATCACGCTGACCTCCGCTGAGCCCGCCGCTGATGAGGAGCATGCCGTGGCTCATACCCTGCCGCCGGACTGTCTCCGCGTTCTGCAGGTCAATCATCCCCAGTGGACGCTGCGCGGGCGCTGCATCTACTGCCCGATGACGGATGTCCGGCTGCTGTATACGGCAGATGTGGAGGACTGCACGCTCTTTGACCCCCTGTTTGCAGAGGCGCTGGCCGTCCGGCTGGCCTGCAAGCTCTGCATTCCCCTCATTAACAGCACGACAGCTCTGCAGGCCCTGCGCGAAGAGTACAGGCGCGTCTCGCTGCCGCAGGCCGCCCATGCCAATGCGGTTCAGGCACACTCCAATGATACCCACCCGCTTTACAAACTCGGTTAATATTTTGTGGTAACATGCGGCTGTTCGGGGTAAAATCCGAGCC
>CAYYKC010000074.1:0-12436 GCA_964471605.1 uncultured Akkermansia sp.
ATTTATTTTGAGGCAACCACCCCCTTGGGTTCGATTTTATTTTGAGGCAATACGCACAAATCGGTCGAAATTCGCTGCAAGCGGGCAGGAATCGATGCAAGAAAACTTGCCATGCCTTGCAGAATGTGATAGATTTGGCGTTGAAGTCAGTCAAACCTTTCCATGATTCCGCTTTCCGACAACATCACGCGCGCCCTGGAGCGACTCAAACGCGTCTATTTCAGCGATGCGGGACGCACCGTGGAGCTGGAGCCGGGCGAGCTGCTCATCGGCCAGGGGGAGCGCACCCGTCGCATGTTCCGCATCATGGAGGGTTCCATCATCTCCTACCGCGAGGAAGATAATGAGGCCAGTACCCACATGCCCACGGAGAGCGAAGGCCGCCGCCACGAGGTGTTCCGCGCCGGTGAAGGCTCTTTCGTCTGTGTGCAGAGTTTCTTCTCCCGCGCGTTCCGCAGCAATACCTCGCTCTATGCGCTGGAAAAGACAAGGCTGGCCTACATTGATGATACCACGCCCATCGTGGAGCAGTACGAATACGGCTCCTTTGCCCAGCAGTTCCTGCCCGTGGTCATCCATGAGCTGGCCGCCCGCAATGACCGCATCTTCGGCCGCGCCGCAGAGCGCGAGGAAGCCATGCGTCTCCTCCAGCGCTCTGAAATGGCCGCGCTGCTCGGCCAGCTTTCCGCAGGTATTGCCCACGAGCTCAACAACGCCGTGGGCGTCATCTCCCGCCGCACCGAATTCATGGCGGATACCCTCCGCGCCATCCTGGAGGATCAGGACAAACTCAACGCACAGCTCTTCCTGAAGGGCTACGAGGACACCAGCTTCCTCTCCGCCAGTGATTTACGCCCCACGGTGCGCCACTATGAGCGCGATTTGGGCATGAGCCAGGAAGCCGCCAAGGTGCTGGCCCACATCGCCCCCACGGAGGCAGAGTACAAGAAGCTCAGCTGGCGCTTTGTTCGCAATGTGAAGCGCAACTTCCGCATCTGGGAGATGGGGCATGATTTACGCGACATGCAGATGGCTGCCAACCACGCCACAGGCATTGTCCGCGCTGTCAAGCAGATGGGTGCGCCCAGCTCCGCGCGCGAGCCGGGGGTGGACGTGGTGCAGACGGTGAAGGATGCTCTGCACCTGCTGCACAACAAGCTCAAGCACGTCACTCTCAAAACCGAATTCAAGCCCCTGCCCGCCCTCACGGCGGACAAGAGTGAACTCATGCAAATCTGGACCAACATCGTCCAGAACGCCTATGATGCGCTCACCATCGAGAAACGGGAAAACCCGTGCATCACCGTGACCACCGGCATTTTCCGGGCAGAGGGGGTCAGCCTCCTGCCGGAGGAATACGTCACCGTCACCATCACCAACAACGGCCCCCGCATCCTGCAGGAACATATCGAGAAAATCTACCAGCCCAGCTTCACCACCAAGAAGCAAGGGCTCGATTTCGGCCTGGGGCTGGGGCTTTCCATCGTCCGCCGCATCGTGGACAGCTATAACGGCACCATCGGGCTGACCAGCACCGATGAGGAAACCTCTTTCACTATTAACCTTCCCACAACACAAATTCATGGAAACGATTAATATTATCTGTGTAGATGACCAGCAGGAAGTGCTGGATTCCGTCATGCGCGACCTCCGTCCGCTCACCCCGCTCATTCGTCTGGAGGAAGCCTCCGGCGTGGCAGACTGCCTCAAGCTCATGGAGCAGATTGACGATGACGGAGACTATGTGGCCGTTGTTATTTCCGACCAGGTGATGCCGGGCGAGAGCGGCACGGAGCTGCTGGGCAAGGTGGCAGCCGACCCCCGCTTCGCCAAGACCCGCAAGGTGCTGCTCACCGGGCAGGCCACCCATGCCGATACCATCGATGCCATCAACGAGGGCCAGATTAACAACTATATCGAAAAACCCTGGCAGCCGGAAAAGATACTGGCCGTTGTGAAGCGTCTGCTCACGCTCTACATTCTGGATGCCGGTATCGACTACAAGGAATACATGTCCATCCTTGACCAGCAAACCCTTTTCTCCAAACTCCGCTAATCATGAAAGCATCCCTTTTCAGAACCGTCATGGCCGCCACGGTGGCTATGAGCGGGCTTGTGCAGGCGGGTTCCGTGCTGGATTGCGCGGCAGATGAGCTGCAGGGCTGGAAAAAGGCTCTCACAGTCTACAACAATGAGGACAGCTTCGTGACCAAGGTGCGCTTCGCCTGGATGGAGCAGTACCAGCTGGCCTCCGTGCAGCCCAACGGCAGCAACGGACTCCACCTGAAAGACGGCGGCAGCCCCTTCAACCACGAATTCCGCCGCTCCTGGGTCGGGGTGAATGTGGATTTCCGCACCGGCACGCAGTTCCACACCTGGGCACGCATCGGCGGTCTGCCCTACCGCCACACCTGGAAGAACGGGCGCACCGTGCGCAACTTCTCCTACACCGACCTCTTCGACATCTGGGTCAAGCAGGATATCAAAGCCGTGAAAGGGCTCAGCGTCAAGGCCGGTAAGCTCAAGCCGCTCTTCACCACGGACTATTCCACCCCCTCCTCTGCCCTCACCTGCGTGGAGCGTTCCTTTGTGGGCAACCAATACGCACTGGACTCCAACTGGGGCGTAGACATCACCTATTCTCCCAATAAACAGGACACCGTCTACCTCCAGCTCCTGGCCAATGACCGCGCCAATGCTTCCAAGAGCAACAGCCACCGCGATGCCTACCGCGACGGTCGCGGTCTCAAGGGCGAATTCGGCTGGGAAGACAAGTTCTATGCCATCGTGGGTGCCTCCCACAAGTTCCGCGTCACGGAAAGCGGCTACCACAAGGTATCCGTCCAGTATGCACACGACTTCAACAACTGCTACAACAACGGCACCGCTCCCGGCGCGAACTGCTACGGTATCGGTGTGAAGGATGCCCTCTCCCTGGGCTATGAAGTAAAGAAGGATAAGTGGCTCTTCCTCGCCAACATCGTGGGCAACTGCGAGATGCAGAACGGAGGCGGCAACAACATCGGCCTCCAGCTCCAGCCCGTTTACTCGCTCACCGACCGCGTGGATCTGGTGTTCCGCTACACCGGCATGACCGGCGATAACGCCTGCAAACTGGGTGCTGACCGTTACATCTGCACCAACACAACCGCCGCCTCCTGGGTGGACAGCATCAACGCCTTCTACTTCGGCGCAGATTTCTACCTCTCGCCGAAGGATAAGAACATGCTCAAGCTCATGCTCGGCGCAGAATACACCACCGCCCGCAACAACGGCTCCGATTGTTACAACGGCTGGGAGTACACCTCCGCCATCCGCTGGAACTTCTGAAGACCATCCATCGGTCTCCCCGTTTTCTCACAGCACTGCCGCAAGGCAGTGCTGTTTCGTTTACCGCTACTGCAATTTAATTGACTCCCGCAGCGTTTTATGCCAGAATGCCCGCGACCTATGAAACTGAGTGACACCGATTTCCCGCGCGAGGTGCGCGAACGCATGGAGAAGTTGCTGCTGCCCGGGGATGAGATTCTGTGGTCCGGCAAGGCTTTACCCGGGATGAAGAGAAACCTGCTGATTGTAGATGGGGTGAACGGCGGGGTGTTCTTTACGTTTTTTTCCATTGGCTGGTGTTCCGTGACGGTGTTTTCCGTCATCACGGTGTTATTCTCGGATGATGCTCCGGCGGATAAGGTGGAGACATTGGGGTTTATGCTGCCCTTTATTCTGTTGACCTGCTGGTTTATTCGTATCTGGTGGAAGCTGTTTTTCGGAGACAAAGCCCGGTATTACGCTATCAGCTCCCGTTTTCTGCTGCGATATGAAAACAACACGCTGAAAGCCGCACCCCTGCATGATGATATCATCCACAATCTGAAAATCAGCAAAGATGGCAGCGGAGATATCATTATCCGCGGGCCTGTGGACATGGAGGGGCTTTTCTGTCTGGCAGATGCCGACAAAGCGGCAGGAATCCTCCAACGCGCCGCAGCAAACATACCTCCTGTTCCGATGCCTCCGGCGCACCGCGACCTCACGCATGCGGATGAGCAATTGCCGGTCAGCGTGCGGGTTCGTCTCAGGGAATCCCTGGTACCGGGCGACAGGTTGCTGTGGGCAGACCGCCCGCGTGAATGGCTTCCGGGATGGATGCGTTATCTGATTTCTGCATTGATGGCAGTGTTCAGTCTGGCCGTGTGTTATACGCTGCTGCAGGGGACAATGCCTCGCACCTCCACCTTCATCCTGTTTGCCATGGGATGGGGAGTCCTGATAGGGGCATTCTATATTCAGCACTGCGAAAACCGCCGCTTCTATTTCCTCACGGAGCAAGCGCTGGGGGAAGTATATACGGACCGCCCGGCAGAATCTACCCCCCTTTCCGGACTGTTTCTGCGGGAAATCAGAATAGCGGCTTCCGGCAGCATCCGTCTGGAGACAAGTCGGCAGACATGGGAAAGAATGCCACGCATCGACAGCGTGCTTCCATTGCTGCTGCACAGGCTGGAACAGGCACACAACCCCGAAGCATGCCCGGAAACCTGAAGCCGCTCAGCGTTTCTTCTTAATCTCACGGATTTCCTCGCTGCCGCGGCGGCGGAGGCGCTGGGGCTCGGGGCGCTTGAGACGGAGCTTGGCGCGGATGCGGCGACCGCGTTTATCACGCATCTTGCTGCGGATGCGGATGGTGCGGAAGCGGTCGGGGTCCACCTCATGTCCCTTACCGGCAGAGGACGGGGTCTTGACGGTCTCAATATCGCGGCGAATTTCGCGGACGGCGATGTCGAAGGGGTCTTCCGGGGCTGTCGGTTCAGCGGCTTCACCCTCAACGGGTTGGTCAGAAGCTTCACCCAGTTCAGCATCCGGATCCATGGGGGCAACGGGGTCATCCAGGCGCTCGGCATCGCGGCGTGCGATGATATCTTCCATCTCCGGGTCGTTCTTGCGAAGCTCGTTAGCCTCATCCTGCGGATTGATGGTTTCCACGAGGTCTTCACCGGGTTGATTGCTGTTGTCCGGGTGGTTGCGGAGGTACTGTTCAAATTCGGGGTCAGGCTCAGCACCGTTGGCAATACTGCGGTCGTATGCCCGTGCAGCATCCGGAATTTTCTTCATTTCGGCATAGAGGCGAGCCATGTTGTAATGAGCATCGCCCAGACCGGATTTCAGCTTCACCGCTGCGGCAAAATGCTTGAGCGCAGCATCGTAGTCGCCATTGATGGCCTCAATGTTGGCCAGATAGAAGAAAGCCTCGGCATTGCCGGGGTCCAGCTCGATAGTGCGTGCAAACATGATGCGCGCCTGATCCAACCGGTCAAGACGATAGTAGCAGATGCCGGCCAGGTAGTACGAGATGGCCAGATCCGGTGCCAGACGAGCGGCACGGGTGAGGTACTCGATACCCTCCTCACACTTGTTGCGGTACAAGAGAATCGTGCCCAGATTCACCAGCCCCGCCACGTGGTCGGGGTTGGAATCGTAGAGGGTGCGGTAGAGCTGCTCGGCGGCGGTGTAGCGCCCCTTGGAGAACGCCTTGGCGGCCAGGTTGGCCAGAGCCTCGGCCTCCAGCCCCTCTCGCACGGCGGCAGCGGCTTCCTGCACTCCCTGTTCGGTGCCGGCCACGCTGTTCTTTACAGCTTCCATGACGCGTCGCTCGGCATCCGTCAAATCCAGACTGCTTTCCTGGTCAAGCTTCTGGAGGGCGCTGAGGGTGGCGGGGTCCTGGTTCTTAATCTGTTTGTAGGTTTCGATGAGGAGCTTGCGTCCCTCTTCCTGCATGGCGATGGTGCGCTTCTGCTTGGCAATCACCTCACGCAGCAGCTTGTTTTCCTCTGCCAGAGCGGGGTCAACAGTCGGCACATTGGCCTGCGCCTCCAAATCGGCTTCCAGATTATTAAGGCGCTCCGTGAGGTCGGACACACGGCGGCGGTAGCCCATATTCTCCTCATAGATACCGCTCATTTCATCACGGAGACGGTCGGCCTCGGCGCGGGCTTCATCGAGCTGCTGCTGCAGGACGGCCTGCTGGTCGCCGGAACCGGCCATTTTTGCCTCCAGTTCCGCCACTCGTGCCTGGGCATCCTTCAGCTGCTGGTCAAGCGTAAGGTTCTGGTCCAGAAGAGCTTTGGTCTTCTCCGGGCTGTTCAGCTCCACAATGGCTCGCAGCTGCTCGTTTTCGGCCTTCAGGGCATCGCGCTCGCGGGTGACACGCTCCAGTTCCGCCTGAGTGGCAGCCAGGGTGGTCTCCAGTTCTGCTACGCGGGATTCAGCTTTCTGTCGGGCATCTTCGGAAGCGCGGTACTTGGCCTCCATCTCTGCCAGCTGGCGGGAGAGGGAATCCACCACCTGATTACCGGCGGCGCGTTCCGAGGTAATCTGCTCCTGGAGGCTTTCGTAGCGTTCTTTGTACATCTTCTGCTCCGTCTGGGCGACGATGAGCTGCTTCTGCACGTCCTCGAACTTCGTGTTCAGCTCCTTGTAGGCGGCTGCCATACGGCGGCACTCCTCCTGTGCGAGCGCCAGCGCGTTGTAAAGCTTTTTATCCGTGCTGTCGTAGTCCGGCAGCTCGATGGGCTGATAGTTGGAAGGCGCAGCAGCTCCACCCGCCTGCGGATTCACCGGCTGCGGCACCAGCGTGGTGCGCGGACCCTCCATGGAAATGGGGCGACCGGGCTGGCGGCCCGTCGGGATGGGTGCATCCTTGGCTTTCTGGCGATAGGTCACCATATTCTCCGCCAGCAATCGGCGGCGCATGGAGACCAGATTGCTCTTCCAATTCGGGTAATCCTTCACGATGCCGGCCAGGATTTTCTCTGCCTGCTGCCCGCGGGAAATGGCGGCGTTATAGTTCTGCTGCTGTGCCAGGCGCTCCGATTCGCGGCAGAGGCGGTAGGCCGTCAGGTAAATCTCTGCCGGGTCCTGCACCACCTGCCGATTAACTGCTGTTGCAGGGGTCTGAGGCTGTTGAGCATAGAGCGGTGCCCACGCCGTCAGCGAGAGAGAGCAGAGAATGGCAGCAGTACTGGTGCGAAACGAATTCATGGAACAGAGATGCAACACATCATACCTGATTGCCGCCTCATTGCAAGATAGAATCGTGTCAAATTCTGTTGGAATACGAGTCAGCCTCATCAAGTGCTTCCCGTGCTGATAATGGTAACCGACAGGGGGTATTTTGTTACCTTGAAAGTGCTATTGCAGTAAGATACCCTGAAAATGCCACACTGGAAGCTTGATTTTGTACAGAAACGTGGCAAACTGATGCGGTTCACCTGTTTTTCAGAATTATGTTCGAGTTTATCCAAGCACTCATCAATTCGCCGGCCTTTTACTTCTGCACGGGCATTCTGCTGCTGGTGCTCTTCTTCTGGTATCTGGCCACGGAGAATGAAAAAGCCAAGCGCATGGCGGGTCTGTTCTTCATTCTGGGGCTTTCGTCCTTCTGTCTGTTGTCGCTGCTGGTCAACGGCATGCACTACGGTATCGACATCCGCGGCGGTGTAGAGCTCACGCTGGAGGTGCAGCCGAAGATGGGCGATGACGGCACGCTGACACCGCCCACGGAGCAGGACATGCAGCAGGCCTGCGATATCCTGGAGCAGCGCCTCAACTCCACCGGCACCAGCGAAGTGCAGATTCTGCACTCCAACAACAAGATTCTCATCCAGATTCCCCAGCAGGACTCTGACCCCGAGAGTAACAAGGAGAAGATGGATGCCATGGTGAAGATGCTCACCAAGATGGCGAAACTGGAGCTGCTGGCCGTCTACCGCAACAGCGATGCCATCATCTCTGACCCCGAGACCCAGGAGGGGCTCGCCGCCTATGAGGTGAAGATGAAAGCCTACCGTGAGGCCTTGGCCCGCGATGAGCGCAACGTCCGCAAGCCTGCCCTGCCCCGCATTCCCGCCAAGTTCGGCCTGAATGACTACATGATTCTGCCCAGCCCGCAGACCAACGAGGAAACGGGCGAACCGATGGTGAACAGCAAGACAGGTGAACCGATTGTCTTCTACATGGTGGTGCAGAAGCCCCATGTCGCCCACCAGAAAGGTATCTACATCACCGGTAAGGAAGTGGCCAACGCCGCGCCCAACTACGTTCGCAAGGGCTATGTGGACGTGGTGCTCAACCGCACCGGTGCTGCCAGCATGGGCAAACTGACCGGCGGCATGCAGATTGGCGCCGACCGTCTGGCCGTGGTGCTCAACAGCGAAATCAAGTGCGCCCCGGTGGTGCAGGCTGTGCTGCACAAGGAATTCAACATCTCCGGCCTCAACGGCAAGGGTGAACCGGAAGACATCTCCAAGGCGCTGGCCAACCCGCTCTCCAGCGACCTGAAAGTGGAAGGCCGCAAGGACGTGTCCGCCCAGCTGGGCAAGAGCGCGCTGGAGCAGAGTGCCATCGCCGGTATCATCGGCATGCTCGGCGTGTTCTTCTTCTGCTACTGGTACTACCGCAGTGCCGGTGTGGTCGCCATGGTGGGTCTGGCATTCAACGCGCTGGCGCTGCTGGGTCTCATGAGCCTGTTCGGCTTTGTGCTGACGCTGCCGGGTATCGCCGGTATGCTGCTGACCATGGGTGTGGCTGTGGACGCAAACGTGCTTATCTACGAACGCATGCGCGAGGAGCAACAGCTGGGACGTCCCTTTATCATCTGCCTGCGGAATGCGTATGAAAAGGCATTCTCCGCCATCTGGGACTCCAACATCACCTCGCTGATTACCGCCGTCATTCTCTTCTGGATTGCCAGCGGCTCCATCAAAGGCTTCGCCGTCACCACCACCGTCGGTATCGTCACCTCGCTCATCGGTGCCGTGGTGGTCACCCGTGTGCTCTTCTTCTGGACGGAGCGCCTGAAGCTCTTTGAGAACCTGAACTTCGGCAAAGCTCCCTTCCAGAGCAAGATTTATGACTTCATGAAGTACCGCAAGGTGGCCGGTATCGCCTCCGTGGCAGCCATCGGTCTCTTCGCCGTCTACAGCATCTTCATCCGCGGCGAGAAGGCGCTGGGTATCGACTTTACGGGCGGCACAACGGCCACGTATGTGATTCCCGGTGATGCCAAGCTGGACTACAAGGGCGTGGAGGACTATGTGATGAGCATGGACAACCTGTCCAAACTGCCCACCGTGCAGGAATTCACCACCGCCACCGATCACAACATCAAGATTCGCTGCGCCACAAAGGATGAGGCCATCATGATTGACTCCGAGCTGCGTAAGAAGTTCCCGGAGATGAAGGCGATTCAATCTCCCTCGATTGAAGAAGTGAGCGCGGCACTCGGTGCCAGCTTCTTCACCACCGCCTGTCTGGCACTGCTGGCCGGTATGCTCGGTATCACCCTCTACCTGGCCATCCGCTTCGAATGGAGCTTCGCCATGGGAGCCATGATTTCCACCGCGCACGACGTGGCAGCCATCATCTTCCTGGTGATTGTCTGCGGCACAGAGCTGAGCATCATCCACATCGGCGCCTTCCTGACCGTGGCCGGTTACTCCATCAACGACACCATCGTGATTTATGACCGCATCCGCGAGCAGCTGCGCCTGGCGGCTCCCGGGGAGAAACTCATCGACATCATGAACGAAGCCATCAACTCCACGCTGTCGCGTACGCTGCTCACCTCCGGCTCCACCATTGCCGTGCTGGTAGCCCTCATCGCGCTGGGCGGTCCGGCCATGTTCGACTTCTCCATCACGATGCTGCTGGGTATCTTCGTGGGTACCTATTCCTCCATCTATATCGCCTCCCCCGTGGTGCTGTGGTTTGACCGCCGCAACGACCTGCGCGCCGAGCTGCAGGCCGCCGACAACGCCACCGGAAGCGAGGTTTGATTCTCCGGCATCCCCCTCCAGCTGAGAGCCCCCCCCATGAAGCGTCGCACGTTTATCCTGCTGCTTCTGGTATGCGCCGCCGCCTTTGCGGCCGCCCTATGGGGCTCTCTGAGCTGCGGGGCAAAGCTGGAACAAGTCAACCTGAATCCCGCGCAGGAGCAACACCTGCGCGGGCTCATTTATTTCCATTTTGCCGTCTCACAGGCAGCGATACTGGGAGTGGTCATCCTCTTCTACCTGCGCCACCGCCGCTGGAAGCGCTACTACCTGCTGGTGAGCTACAATGAAAAGGGACTCCCGCTCGACCCGCCCGGCATCCGCATGCCCCGCGCCCGCGTCTACCGCTGCCACCTGGGGAACCTGACCACCGCCACGCTGCCGCCCACGGATGCCCCTATCCTGGTGTACCCCATGTTCATGCTCAGCGGCAGCAGCAGCGGCCACCGCCTCTCCACCGCCCTGCAAAGCGCCTATGCCGCGCGGGGGGAGAAACCGCAGCTCTATTACCAGCCCGTGCTGGGGGCTTCTCCCTGGCTGGCAGAAGCCTCCGCTGAAACTATACGCCCCCTGCTGGAGGAGGACACCGGTGTACTGGTGGTTGCCCACGGTTCCCAGCTTCCGGAGCCGCCGCCGGAGCCGCACCTGTTCTGCCGCCGTCTGCGCGAGCTGCTGCCCGGCACAGAGGTGGCCTGCGGCTATTTCCAGCAGCAGCCGGAGGCCGCAGACGTGCTGCGCTGCATGGGCTCCCGCCGCATCCTCCTGCTGCCTTTCCTGCTCACAGACGGCCTCCACACCACCCGTGACCTGCCCACCCGGGAAACCGCCGCTGCCTGCGGCAAAACCCTCCTGCGTCTCCCCGTGGCGGCGGCTCTCCTCACCTCTCACGCCCAGATACCCCAGCCATGAAAATCGCCCTCAAAGTAACCCCGGGTGCCCGTAAAAACGAAATCCTCGGCTGGGAGGAGGATTACCCGCAAATAGGCCGCGTCCTGCGCGTCAAAATCGCCGCCCCGCCTGTGGAGGGAAAGGCCAACAAGGAAATTGTCGCCTTCATGGCCAAGACCCTCGGCATCCCCAAATCCGATGTCGAGTTGCTGCACGGCTCCACCGGCCGCATCAAGCTCATTCAAGTGCCGGATGCAGCGGATTTGTCTCTTCTGGATTAAGCTGAACCACTACGTCTTTAATGCAGAGTCAAATTCATGTGAGGTAGTTGAATACCTAAATCCTGATTTGAAGGATTTTCCCCAATCATATTGCCATTTATATCATAGCCTTTGCATACGGATTCATTTGGAGATTCTCTTTCTTCAAATACCAATTTACTATACCCTTTTGCAGTTTGACAGGGTTTCCCTTCCAAATTCTGATACTGTATTTCCTTATAACGATACTGCTCATCAAAAATACAGACTACCCGGTGAACTCCATCTATATCTTCGCAGGGATAATTATTTTCATCGTAGAAGCTGTAAACCTCGCGATTTGTTCTCGCGTCTCTATCGATTTTCGTCACGGCGTATCCACGGGAATTATGAATAATATTTCCATCAGAATTAACACTTTCAACGAATTTCAGATCATTCCAGAAATCATATTTAAAGATAAACCCATATACTTGATATATCTTATCACGAGCAGGTTCCCCCTCCGAATCCAGATAACGAATTTCTCTGCACAATCCATTCTGAAAACGAGTCAAACTGCCATAACAACCACTTTGTGATGTAGTGGGTTGCTCCTTATCATCAAAATATAGTTCACGGTAATAACCGCCTTTTTCCATCGCTCCCAGACGTTTCACGATGGACACATCAAGGAATTTTGCCGGATTTCCAAGGTGATCATAAAAGCGGCATGTCGCTGTACCATCTTTGGTATATTCATATTTTCCCATAGAAAAACTAATTTTCCGAGAATCGTTACATAAATTACCATCTTTATCAAAAACTTTATATCTCACTATTCGTTGATGCTCGTCACTTTCTATTTCTTCACAGGAAATTAAATCCTCAAATGCATCTTCATAGATGTGTGTTTCTATCATTCTTTTTCCAAAAATAGACCGGGATTTGTATTGGTAGCTGTGATATCCCTTATGGCATGTTACAGGATTACCCCGGGAATCCCTGAATTTTTCTGAAATAAGTTCGTTTTCATTATTATTTTCGACAATGTAAACCTCACAGTTATTATTACATCGTATAGGTTTATATGAATTATCATAATATTCAAACGTTGATTTTGAGCCTTCTTGCCTGAGTTTCTCCTGAGAAAATCCATTTGCATTACAAACTAATTTGCCATCTTCATCATAATAACGATAAAGTATACTATTATCAGAATCAGAATATTCTGTTGTCATCTTATAATAACCATCTATGTTTGTACATGGTTTACCTATGATATCTTCATACGTTATTTCCTTCTCTCTATCGGATTTATCAAAAACACGGCACGTTCTATGCGATCCGGTAGGGGTATTCATGACCGGAACTTCAAGTTCATCATAATACGATTCTACTTTCCTGTTCTCCATCTTAAAATTTTTATATTTAATAATAGCAACTTCGTAAGGCTGACGGCGTGTTATTTTACCATCT
>CAYYKC010000075.1:0-12168 GCA_964471605.1 uncultured Akkermansia sp.
TTTCTGTCATCTGGAGGTCTCTTGAGCACCAGCAAATCTGAAACAGACCCGAAAATTATTTTTTCTCCACTTGTTGCGTGTCTCTCCGTGGGGGTGATACATGTCATTCATACAAAAAATCGCGCTCGGGTGATACCGAGCGCGTGAATGAATGGTCTGCGAGAAGCTTTTACTTCTTCACGGGGGTCACCACGATGGGTTCCACAGGAGTATCAACAGCGGGAGGAGTCTGCTGTTGCTGCTGCTGGCAGGACACGAATGCGGCGGCGGTAAGAGCGAGAACGGTGATGTACTTCATATCGGTTGTCTTTCTTGGTTGCTGATTCGCTGAAAATGCCTATGACTACAGGTCTTTCAGCTAATATCATGTATATAACTTTTGAAATAATAAAGCAAGCTTAAATTTCAAGAAAAGTGTTGAAAAAGTGAGGAATAGTTACCATTCCTGATCAGAGAAGGGGGTGGGAGAGACATTCCAGCCGCCGCTGCCGCCGCAATAAGGGCAGGCACCCTTGGAGGTTTCGCCGGTGCCGAGGCATTGACCGCAGCAGCAGGAACCCAGCAGAAGAGAGGCGGCAAGAGCAACAAGACAGAAGTAGGGATTCATAACAGATGCTTTTTAACACAGGCAGAGAAGCGCTGCAAGGTAATTCACTGACCGTTGGCAGAAAAAGTATTGCAAAAGGGAGTCATTTGTGAGACGATGCAGCCATGCTGAACACCGACACGATAGCCGCCCTGGCCACACCTCCCGGAACGGGGGCACTGGCCGTTCTGCGCATCAGCGGCCCGGAGGCCACAGAGGTACTGCAACGCTGCACGGGTGGTCGGGTGCCGGAGCCGCGCCGCGCTACGCTGATGCGTGTGCGGGATGCGGAGGGGCGCGTGCTGGATGAAGCGGTGGCAACGTATTTTGCCGCCCCTGCCAGCTTCACCGGTGAGGATGTGGTGGAGCTGAGCTGCCATGGCGGGATGCTGGTGAGCCGCCGGGTGCTGGAGCGGGTGCTGGCCTGTGGGGCTCGCCCGGCAGAGCCCGGGGAGTTCTCCCGCCGCGCTTTTGAGAACGGGCGGATGGATTTGACGCAGGCAGAGGCCATCATGGATATCATCTCCGCCGGCAGCGATCTGGCGCTGCGTGCAGCGCAGAACCAGCTGCAGGGGGCGATTCGACACCGGGTGGAGGAGATAGCGCAACAGCTCATCGCCGTGACGGCGCATGTGGAGGCCTATATCGACTTCCCGGAAGAGGACATCACGCCGGATACGATGCAGGAGCTTACCGCCGGACTGGATAAGGCTGCACAGTTGCTGCGTTGTCTGCTGGATACGGCTGATGAGGGGCGGATTCTGCGCGAAGGAATTCGCACGGCTATCGTGGGGGCGCCGAATGTGGGTAAATCCAGCCTGCTGAATATGCTGCTGGGGTATGAGCGCGCCATCGTCAGCAACACCGCCGGGACTACCCGCGATACTATCGAAGAATCGGTGACTGTGGGCGGGCTCTGCCTGCGCCTGATTGATACAGCGGGGCTGCACCACAGCGAGGATGCGCTGGAGCAGGCCGGCATGGAGCGCAGCCGCCGTGCCGGAGCGGAAGCGGATTTGCTGCTGCTGGTGGCGGATGCCTCTGCTCCGCGTGCGGAGTTGCCGCTGGAGCAGACCGATGCCCACCGCCTTTGCATCCTCAACAAGGCGGATTTGCCGGAGCATCCCGACTGGAAAGACCGCGATGCACTGCGTATCTCCTGCCGAACCGGGGAGGGGAGAGAGGCGCTGGAAGCGGCGATTGGAGAGCTATTCCTGCACCGACGGGCAGAAACCGATACTCTGGCCGCCATCAACCTGCGCCACCGCCATGCCCTGCAATCTGCGCTGGAAGCCACCCTGCGTGCCCGTGAGGCCATCGTGACCGGAGTGTCACCCGAGTTCGTCTCCGTGGACTTGCGAGAGGCGCTGGAAGGCGTGGGGACAATCACCGGCCGCATCGATACGGAGGATATCCTGGACCATGTATTCTCCACCTTCTGTCTGGGGAAATGATGCCTGCCTCCGCCAGGAGGCACATGTTCAACGGTTGTGTTGACAAGTTTGTATAGAGCTGATGAGCATTCTTCTGATAATACCGTCTTCTTATCTTAAATTGTTTGCTGTTTCTTCAAAATCAGGGCATGTGGCAGCAAATACATGTAGCCAATATTCCGTTTCATTTCATTCTTTGAGGGCTATTTTCAATTTGTGCACAAAGTTATCCCTGCTTTCGGCATATTCAGCCTCGTGAATATTTGCTCCGATACTTGAGCCGGATCTTGCCAGTTGGTTTTTAAGAAATGCCTTTTTCTCAACATTATCGTATAGGCAAATAAGTTTTACCGAAAATTCGATAGCTGCGCGTTTCAATTTCCCTTTCTCCATGATTGGGAAATGTTACAGGATAAGTGGGAATCTTGCAAGTAATATTGTTAAGTCTCGCAAGGCTCGACGCGAAATTCTGCCGAGTCAGCTGACGCTTCCACGGCAGAGCGAAATTAACAGCTCTCGCTGTCAGCGAAATTGCTGCCTTTGGCAGCAGTGATGGAGTACCGCAGCCCTTTGGGCTGCCAAATACTGTCACTACCGCCGTTCCGGCGGTAATTTCGCTATCCTCGCAGAGGATAATTTCGCTCATGGCAATAGCCATGAATTTCGTTCGAGCGGAGAGCGAATTTCGCCTGCCTCCGTCAGGAGGTACATTGCATCATCGGCAAATAGCTGAGCTTTCCCATAATCTTCTTGACATTTCGGGGCGTGGGGCGTATGAATGTGCCAACACAATTTCATACGAATATGTACAATCGCGACGAAAAAACTCTGATTTTGTTCAAGCCGGACTGCGTCCGCAAAAACCTCTCCGGTGTGATTCTTCAGCGTCTGCTGGCGGAGGGCTTCCGCCTGCGCGGCATGAAGATGATGCAGCTGAATGATGAACTGCTGCGTGAGCACTACGGCCACATCATTGATCTGGTGATTGACGGCAAGCCGCTGTTCCCCACGCTCAATGCGTTCATGCAGAGCAGCCCCGTGGTGGCTCTGGTGCTTTCCGGTCCGGGTGTCATCACACGCGTGCGCACCATTCTGGGGCCGACCAACTCCATGAAGGCTGACAAGGGCACGATTCGTGGTGATTTCGGCACCAACAGTATGCTCAATATCTGCCACGCCTCCGATTCTCCCGAGAGCGCTGAAGCGGAAATCAAGCGCTTCTTCGCTGACAGCGAGCTTTTTGACAACGTGGACTGATTGTTGCCCCGGAGTTAGTTATTCAACAAACAGCCCCGTTCTCATCCGATGTTGAGAACGGGGCTGTTTCATATAGCTTCACCGAGCTGTTTATTTACGCCGACGCCGGCTTGACTGCACACCGTCGTCGTAAGTAAAAAATTTGTACAATCTACAATGTAAGTATCAAGCTGTCTAATAGTCACACAGCATAGAACGGAAAGCTCCTCTACTCAAAGACTTTCAATCATCCCAATTCAATTTCCGGCTTCAACCTTAGCTTCAACCTTAGCTTCAACCTTAGCTTCAACCTTAGCTTCAGTCAAGCTATTTGATGACCCATTTACCGTTGAATTTTCCACCTTCTCGGAATAGAAGATCCTCATCCATCAAAGATTTCACGATGCGTTGGACAGTACTTCTACCTACATTCAAATGTTCTGCAAGAGCTTGTTGCGAAACTTTTGGGTCTTTCCTCATGGCAGCCAAGACAAGCTCACGCAGGACTTTTTGTTTTGTTTGTTTAGACGGCAGCTTTTCAGGCAGATTCTGCGGAGAGTCGGTAGAACCTGCGCCGATAAATGCCGGATCTATCGGAAAAATAACGCTCATATCTTCCCCTCTTATAACGAATTGGGGAGTCGGGTAAGCATTTTCGAGGCAGATATCGAGCACTGTCGATATACCGCGTCCCCAGGATTCTATATAACCAGCGCGGAAGAATGTATTGGCAATGAGCGGATTGAATGGGCGAGAGGAGTGGAAGCCGGTTAAGTCGTTCACAGTCCAACCCCAAGGGAGTACGCAGCTATTGCTGATAACGAGCTTATCATCATCCACACGAATCTGGATAGGGATATGATCACTCCAGTTGTTGTGAACAAGAGCGTTGAAGAATATTTCGCGTACGGCAGCACGAGGGTAGGGGTAGCGCTCCATGCGAACCTCGTTTTTGTAGGTGATATAAGCCTTGAAATACTTGAGGTAAAGAGTGCGGATGACTTCATCGGCCAAGCGAATGAGGGAGCCCTGAATTTCGTCGTGATAAAGCAGATTGGAACCTTTACTGAAGCGACCAATTTTAACATAACAACCGGGATTTACCCAATCAGGATTCGGGTGAAAAAGCAAAGCTGCGGCGCGCGTCAATACTCCATTTTCTGCAAGGTGCATGCGCTCCAGAAGTTCAGCGGGAGCGGCTTTCAAATCTTCTTCGCTCAGTCGACCACTGCTTTTCGCCGCGCGCCTGAAAATATCGAAACTCGCACCGTCCAAGTTCTCGACATTAACGTTGTGAAGAGGTGCGGCATCCCAGCGCGTACCTGTTTTACGAAGTAGAAAATCATTCAATGCAGCCCCCTTCAGCTGCTGCCTGGTGCTACCGCAGCGATAATGGTACTCACCCTTATAATTCACAGGTACTGAACTTGGAGCAACATTTATCTCGATATAATAAAGGCCATTTTGTTCCAACAGGTTTACCTCGGGCATGATACCGAGAACCGATACCGTTTTGTTGGGGATATCTTCCATGAGTTGGCGATAATCCGCCGCCCCGGTGACATTTCCATCATCATCCATGCCGATATAGATACGACCACCCTGCGCATTCGCAAATCCGCAAATCCACTTCAGATACTCATCTCTCCATGTTTTCTTCCACTCAATATTCTGATCTTCCGGCATAGTCTACTGAACTGCTTGATGACAGATTATCAGCTCTTTGTAGGAAAGGCAAGCATATTTCTGTAGGAATGGACGCAATATTATATGATGTGGAGCATAAAAACTATTTTCAAAAAGGAATACTGGTGACACTTATGCCAAACGCAAAGATATGTTAAACGTGCTGTATCGCATTCTAAATGCGATGCTCTCATGGAGTATGTTGAAGGCATTTCCCTGAGTCTACGAAATGTCAGCGTCTTTTGCGGCGTTGAGGATTGCGTCGACGGGGTGCCGGTTGGCGCTTGTTCGGCGTGGCTTTTTTTGCGGGCTCCGCTTTCTTTTTGGCCGGTTCGACTTTGGCCGGTTCGGCTGGCGGGGGAGGAGGTGGGGGAAGCGCCTTCAGCTGAGTTTCCGGATTCATGACGGCAGCAAAGGTGGAAATACCATCGGCAAGTGCCATAGCAAGCTTATGCTGGTACTCCTCCGAGTTGATGCGTTCGGCCTCATCCTTATTGGTGGCATATCCCAGTTCCACCAGAGCCGCCGGGCAGTGCAGCGAGCTGAGCAGGCTGTAGTGAGCTCTGCGGCAACCGCCGTCCTTTGCTTCGGTCTTGGAGACGAGCGCGGATTGCAGGGCAACGGCTAGGGCGGCATTGGCGGCATCGTGTTCATTGGCCGGGCGCTCAGCTTCACCGGGGACTGCGGGGGCAACGGTATAGGTTTCGATGCCGCTCACATCACTGCGTCCGCTGTTGAGGTGGAGGCTGATGAAAAGGGCATCCGTGGCCTGGTTGGCCATGTCCAGACGCGACTGGTCCGATACGTGCTGATTCACCTCGCGGGTGAGCTTGACCTCCAGTCCGCGCTGGCGGAGTTCTCCTGCCAGTTTACCTGCAACCATCAGCGCAACATGAGCCTCACGTGTATAGTCGGTGACTGTTCCTGAATCATGACCGCCGTGTCCCGGGTCAATGACCACGGTTTTGATAGCCTTTCTTCCGTTAATGTAGGTGGGGCGTAGCACCGGGTCTATCAGCTTCAGCAAATCCGTCTTGGAGACGAGTAAATCACCTTTGTCGTCCGGTCGGGTGGGGTGACTGAGGGTGCAGCGCAGCCCGTGTATACTCACTTCCCCGGGGCTCGGGCCGAAGATGAGGGTGATGGTGCCGTTGCCGATGGCACGGGTGCCGTTGCCGATGGCACGGGTACCGCTGCCTTTCGGTTGGGCAATCGGCATGAGCTTGTAGAAGCTGCGGATATCCTCCAGCGGGACGTAGCCCACGTTTTCCACGCTGGTGGTGTTCCACATGGCGCCGTCAGCCGTCACAGCGGCGCAGGGAAACATCATCCCCGCCAGAGCGAGAAGAAGAACGAGAGATTTCATCCCCGTTTGTTCCCTTTCTTGTTGCGGGAACCGATGGTGGCGTTGCCCATCCGTGTGCCGGATACGCTGGTGCGGACGCGTCCGTTGCTGCCTTTTTGGGTGGAGGCGACGCGGTTGTTGCTGCCGGGGCTCTTTCGGCAGACGACGCTGCTGTAGCCCAGAATACCCTCGCAAATGCTCTTCGCCAGCTTGTCCTGATATTTGGCGCTGGAAATCAGACGCCCTTCTTCCGGGTTGGAGACGAAGCCGCCCTCAAAGAGAATGGCCGGACGCTGAATCGTGCAGAGCACGGAGAAGCGGGCGCGCTGGATGCCGCGATCGGTGGCATTGGTGCTCTTGATGGCGCGGCTGTGGATGGCCGTTGCCAGCGCGATGTTCTCGCTGTCCTGGTCATTGCCTGCCAGGTCTGCCATGCGGCGGGTGCGGGCAAAGGGGGATGTTGTACCGTGCGGTGCCAGCGTAAAGGTTTCGATACCTTCTGCCAGACGGCGGCCGGAGTTGTGATGAATGCTCACAAAGATGGAGTCCGGGCAACGGTTGGCAATGGCAACACGCTGCTGGAGAGTCAGGAAAACATCCGTATCGCGGGTCATGACAACGCTGTATCCCTGTTCGCGGAGGAGTTGACGCAGCTTCAGAGCAACAGCCAGATTGCAGTCTTTTTCGCGGGCATAGGGGCTGACGGCTCCGGCATCGTGGCCACCGTGCCCGGGGTCAATCACCACGGTGCGCAGGATACCGGCATTCTTGGAAAAGCGGGGGTTAAGCACCGGATCCACCAGCTTGCTCACATCCGTGCTGGATATCATCAGACGCCCGGCATAGGTGCGAATCGGATAGGAAAGCACATAGCGGTAGTTATTCACATAGAAATCCTGATGATTGTTCCGCAGGGATACACGGTGCGTTCCCTGATAGCTCAGCATACTACCCTTGGCTGCAACGGGGCGCAGATTGTACTTGCGGCACACCTCTGAGAGGCGTACATATTCCACACCGTCAATGGATTCTGTGTTATAAACGTCCTGTGCCGCCACACGCCCGCCAAGACACACCAGCAGTGCCAGTGTGACAATCAGCCATTGCTTCATGTGATGAAATCCCATAGGTTATTCTCAGTCTAGCATTTTCACCCCCGTGGTACAAGCGGAAAATCACAAATGACGAAAAGACGGAAAGAAAAAACCGTCGATTTCCGAAGAAATCGACGGTGAAGTGCATTACCTTGAAGCGGAGAGAGTGGGATTCGAACCCACGGTGACATCTCTGCCACGCTCGATTTCGAGTCGAGTGCCTTAGACCAACTCAGCCATCTCTCCTTACCCTGTTTTGAGGGGGCTGGCGAAGCAGCGCGGGGATTTTGCCTTTTTCTTTCTCATCTGTCAAGCAAAAATGCTTGAAAATGCCAACATGAGGAAGAGAAAAGCACCTGCTCCGCAGTTGCGGGCAGGTGCTGAAGAGGTTTTAACGGACTTATCAGGCCAGGGATTTGGCGGTGGCCACGATGTTGTCCACATTCATGCCGAGGTCGTGCAGCACGACATCGCCGGGGGCGGAGAAGCCGAACTCATCAATGCTGATGATGGCGCCCTGCGGGCCGACGTAGCGATACCAGAGGTCGCGCTTGCCGGCTTCTACGGAGATGCGGCGGGTGCAGGCGGCGGGCAGGATTTCTTCCTGGTATTCCGGGGTCTGCAGGTTGAAGCGGAACATGGAGGGCATGGAGACCACGCGCACATCATCCCCCAGCTGCTGGGCAGCCTGCAGGGCGAGGATGACCTCGGAGCCGGAGGCGATGATGATGAGACCGGGTTTCTCTGTCTTTTCCTTCAGAGCGATGTAGGCACCCTTCCGCACACCCTTGCGGCGCACGTCGGCGGGGATGTCTGCCACGGAAGCGAGGCTGGGCACGTTCTGGCGGGTGAGGATGAGGGCGGTCGGCCCCTGGCGACGGCGCATGGCACACATCCAGGCACCGGCGGTTTCCTCTTCATCGGCGGGGCGGATGACATCCAGATTCGGGATGACGCGCAGGCCGGTGACGGTTTCGATGGGCTGGTGGGTGGGTCCGTCCTCGCCCACGGCCACGGAGTCGTGGGTCAGCACATAGGTGACGGGCAGGTGGCTGAGGGCGGCCACACGGATGGAGGCGCGCATGTAGTCCACGAACACGCAGAACGTACCGGCGGAGACGCGGAAGAGGCCGTCGTAGGCGATGCCGTTGCAGATGGCACCCATGGCGTGCTCGCGGATGCCGAACCAGAAGTTGCGGCCTGCGTAGTTATCAGCGGAGAAGTCGCCGGCACCCTCCAGATAGTTCTTGTTGGAGGAGAAGAGGTCGGCGCTGGTGGAGAGCAGACCGGGGCAGGCAGCGCCGATGGCGTTCTGAACCACGGAGCCGGAAGCACGGGTGGCCAGCTTTGCGCCGGGGGCGAACTCGGGAATCATGTCTCCGCTCTTGCAGCAGCAGAGGCCGTTAGCGGCCAAATCAATGCCGGCATCCAGCTCTGCAGCCTTGTCCGGGTTGGCGGCGCGCCAGGCTTCGTAGGTGGCTTTCCATTCGGCGTAAGATGCCTCGCGGGCGGCTTTCACCTCTGCCATGTAGGCGCGCACCTCGTCTGAGACATAGTACTGCACATCGGTGGGCAGTCCCCAGTTGGCGTGAGCCTCTGCCCACATCTTGGCGCCGCCCTCACCGTGTCCCTTGGTTGTGCCCTCAAAGCCGGGCACTCCCTTGGCGATGATGGTTTTGGCGATGATGAGTTTCGGGCGGCCGTTCTTTTCCAGACTGCATACGCGCAGGGTGTTGTCCACGGCGGCCATGTCGTTGCCGTCGATGGTGAAGGTATCCCAGCCCTGGGCAGTGAAGCAAGCGGCGATGTCGTCCACCTGAGTCTTTTCGATGGGGGCATCCAGGGTGATGCCGTTGGCATCGTAGATGAGGATAAGATTGTCGAGCTTGAGCGTGCCGGCGATGGCGGCGGCCTCGCGGCAGATACCTTCCTGGATGCAGCCGTCACCGGCCAGGCAGTAGATGTTCTGGGAGAAGATTTCGTGTTCCGGGGTGTTGTAGCGGGCGGCGGCGTGCTTCGCAGAGATGGCGAAGCCCACGGCGTTAGCCACACCCTGACCCAGCGGGCCGGTGGTGCATTCCACACCGGGGCAGCACTTGTATTCCGGATGACCGGGGGTGTTGGAGCCCTTGGAGCGGAAAGCCTTCACATCATCCAGCGTGACCCCGAAACCGCTCAGGTGCAGCCAGGCATACAGGAACATGGAACCGTGACCGCCGGAGAGGATGAATCGGTCGCGATTGATCCAGCGGGGTTCGGAGGGGTTGATGTTGAGGAGGTCGCCGTAGAGTACGGCTCCGATTTCGGCGCAACCCAGAGGCAGCCCCATGTGACCGGAAGCTTTGTCGAAGATGGCATCGATGGCAAGTCCGCGGGCCTGGTTGGCTGCTTTCTGTAAAATTTCGGTGTTCATGCTGGGTGCATTATAGCAGATGAGGCTCTGTATTGTAAAGCAAAATGCCTGTTATATCGGGCATTTCAGGGGAAAAAGCCCCCCGACTGCACCATGACGGGCAGCCGGGGGACGGAAAAGCCGGGATTGGCAGAGTTAGTCTTTCTTTTTGCCTTTTTCAGGCTTGGGAGCGGCGTATACCTTGATTTCTGCAGCGGAGACCCCCTTACCCTCCACGGAGCGTGTGCCGGTGAAGCGGATGAAGCGTGCTTTCCGCGCCTTGAACTGCTCGGTGAGCTCAATGGGGTTGGCTCTCAGGTTGGAGAACTCGCCCTCTGCCACGGTGGTCCATTTTTTGCCGTTGAGACTCACCTCGCAGGTGAAGCGGTCGGTCATATTCTGCACGCTGCCGTCCTGGCGGGGCAGGTAGGAGAAGGCGTTGACATAGAGCGGCTCCTGCATGTCGATGGTGAGGGAGGCCGGGGCTTTGGCCGCCTCCCAGATGGTGGTGGGGTCGCCGTCAATGGTTTCTTTGCCCGGGCCCTCGCAGCTCCAGTTGCTGCGAGAAATGCCGAAGAGGGCTGAGGCCACGGAGGAGACGTTGCCCTCTGCATCCACATAGACGGCCTTGACCGGGTGGGTCGGTGCTTTGTCCAGGGTGGCATCGCCCGTGTAGACCGGGGAATTCAGCCCGGGGTTGCTGCCGTCGGTGGTGTAGCGTATGGTCAGTCCCTCCTGCGGGGTGATGAGGAGTTTGTCGCCTTCGCGGGAGATTTCCGGTTTGGGCATCTGGACGGGCATGCGCAGCAGGGAGAGCTCGCTGATGCAGGGGCAGGCACGGGAGCCGGTGATGGTGAGCCGCACGGCATCAGCCGTGACCGGGGCGGCGAGTTTTCGCATGACCTGATGCCCGATGGTCTGCCCGGCATCATCGATTACCTGCCAGTTGCCGTTGATGCGGGCTTCCAGTTTGAAGCCGGTGACACGCTGGCCGAGGCGAATCTGCTCGCGCAGGCGCACCACATCAAAGGTGGTGGGCTTTTGGAGGGTGATTTCCAGCGTGCCGCCTGTTGTACCGTCATTCGGGCACCAGTAGCTCTCGATATCGCCATCCGTCAGCTTTTCTGCGCCGAACTGCGGGTCATTGCCGCGCACTTCGGAGGCGGTGGCGGCGGCACCCAGCGCGTAGTCGGTGGCCAGGAGTCTGCGGCGGTTCTCACCAAAGGTGAGCAGGCTTTCCACGTCAGCCGGGTCGAGTCTGCCCTCGCGGTCAGGTGCTACGTTGAGGATGAGGTTAGCGCCGCGTCCCACGCTGTCCAGATACACCTGCATGAGGTGTTCGGGGGACTTGACCCTGGTTTCCTGGCCGGGATGCCAGAACCATCCTGCGTGATTGATGGGGGTATCACCCTCCAGGGATATCCATTTTTCCTGCGGGGTGTCCTTGTTGATGAGATTCCAGCAGGGATAGTTCACATGGCCTTTTTCCGAGCCGCCCCAGGTGACATCACCGCGCTGCGCTGCGCCCCAGATGATGCAGTCCGGTTGCAGGCGGCGGATGAGCTTGACCACGCGGGCGAAATCGTAGTAATCATCGGCTGAGCCGATGTTGCGTCTTTCGCGTGCGCCGCCGTAGTATCCATCGCCTCCGTTGGCACCGTCGAACCAGATTTCGAAGATGGGTCCATAATGGGTGAGCAGCTCTGTAATCTGTTTGTAGTAAACATTCAGGTAGCCCTTCTTGCCGTATTCGGCGCAGTTGCGATCCCAGGGGGAGAGGTAGGTGCCGAACTTGATGCCGTATTTTTTGCAGGCGGCGGCAAACTCTTTCACCACGTCACCCTTGCCGTTTTTCCAGGGGGATTGGGTGATGTTGTGCTTGGTGGATTTGGTGGGCCAGGCGCACCAGCCGTCATGGTGCTTGGCGGTGTAAATCATGCCTGTCATGCCGGCATCGCGGAAGGTGCGGATGATGGGGTCGGCATCGAATTGGGTCGGGTTGAACAGCTCCGGGCTTTCATCGCCGTAACCCCATTCCTTATTGGTGTAGGTGTTGAGGCTGAAGTGAACGAAGGCGTACCATTCCATTCGCAGCCAGTCAACCTGTTGGTTGGTAGGGGTGGCACCGCAGGGTCTGGGCGGAGTGGCAGCCATGAGATTCTGGCCGCAAAGTGCAGCCAGCAGGGCCAAGGGCATGAGAAGTTTCTTCATGGTTGGTCGTTATGTGGAGGTTCGATAGGGAAAACCGCTAAGGCACGCGGGTTCGCTTATCGCGCCTTATAGCATATTGCCTGCCACAGGTCAAGCAGGTAATTGCACAGGCAATAGCTTTAATCATTCGCTGAAAAGTGTAAAAACAAAAGCAACGCCCAAAAGTCTCCCAAAAAGTCTCCGAA
>CAYYKC010000076.1:0-12165 GCA_964471605.1 uncultured Akkermansia sp.
AGCGCTTTTCCCCTTTATTTCCCTTTTGTCATATTCCTTATGCGTCTGCCCTGCAGCATCTGCCTTTTTTCTTGCACCGGCGGTCTGCCTGTGCCAATATAGCAACATGCTTGCATTCGAGTACCACAACCCCACCCGCTATATCTTCGGAGAGGGAGAACACCGCAACATCGGCACCCTGCTCCGACCATTGACCGATCGCGTCCTTCTCCACTACGGCGGCGGCAGCATTAAGCGCAGCGGCCTGTACGACTCCATCGTAAACTCTCTGAGGGCTGCCGGCATCAGTTTTTGCGAACTGGGTGGGGTCAAGCCCAACCCATCTGTCCGTCTGGTGAATGAAGGCATAGCACTCTGTCGCAAAGAAGGCATCTCTTTCATTTTGGCCGTGGGTGGCGGCAGCGTCATTGATTCGGCCAAAGCCATAGCACTGGGAGTTCCGCACCCCGGCGACGTGTGGAAACTCTACACACGCGAAGAATCGCTGACTACATCCCCCCTGCCTGTTGCCTGCGTGCTCACGCTGCCTGCTGCGGGGAGTGAAAACAGTCCCAATACCGTTCTGACAAACGAAGAAAGCTCCCGCAAGCTCGGTTACGGTCACCCAGCATTGCGCCCGGTATTGAGCGTGGTAGATCCGGCGCTCTTCCTGACCCTGCCCGGCAACCAGATGGCCAACGGAGCAGCCGATATGCTGTGCCACATCTTCGAGCGCTACTTCTCCAACACCCCGGACACAGAACTCTCGGATGCCCTCTGCGAAGCCACCATGCGTACCATCATGCAGCAGGCGTGCCGATTGAAAGAGAATCCGACAGATGTTAAAGCATGGGGACAGCTTGCCCTCAGCGGCACGATTGCCCATAACAACCTGCTGGGCGTAGGTCGGGAACAGAGCTGGGCCTGCCATGCGCTGGAGCACGAGTTGAGCGCTGTCTACGATGTCGCCCATGGTGCAGGCCTGGCTGTCATCGTCCCCGCCTATCTGGAAGCCATGGTGCCGCACAATCCCGGTATCTTCGTCCAGTGGGCCACAAACGTCATGGGAGGACAGCCTAACCGCAACACCGATGAAGTTATCCGTGAGGGTATCCGCAGGCTGCGTGCCTGGTACGTTTCCCTCGGACTGCCTCAGACCATGCAGGAACTGGGCATCCCCGAAGATGCGGATTTTGCCGGCATGGCTCGCGCCGCCTGTGTGCTCAAGGGCGGGAGTGAGAACCCGCATCTGCCCGGCATTCACGCCGTCACGCCGGATGAATGTGAGCAAATCTACCGCGCTTGTTTGCAATCCTGACGTGTTTCAGAGTTGACGGCACAACACAATCACACTACAATAACAAACGATATGAATCCCGTTCTCCAATCGCTCAAAACCCGCCGCAGCTGCCGCAAGTACAAGCCGGAGCAAATCACGCGCGAAGAACTTGAAGCGGTGCTCGAAGCCGGCACCTATGCTCCCACCGGGCACGGCACACAATCACCGCAAATGGTGGTGGTGCAGGACAAGGAATTGCGTGACCGCCTTTCCGCCATGAACGCCGCCGTCATGAATGCAACAAGTGACCCTTTCTACGGAGCACCCACTGCGGTCATTGTGTTCTGGGACAGCGACAACAACAATGGCTTTGCCGACGGATGTCTGGTAATAGGTAATCTGCTTAATGCGGCGCATGCCGTGGGACTTGGCTCCTGCTATATCAATCGTGCACGCGAGATGTTTGACTCGCCGGAGGGTGAGAAGCTCAAAGCAGCATGGGGTATTGCGCCGCAGATGAAGGGCGTAGCCATCTGCATTCTGGGCTATGATAACGGCGGCACATTCCCCGCCAAGCCCCGCAAGGCAGATTACATCATTTACGCCTGAAACTTCGCTTTCAAATGAAATAATGCGGCGCAGGATTGGAGACCCCGACCTGCGCCGTTTGCTTGCTGACTCAGCTCAGTTCCCGAAGCAGCTCTGTAAGGCTGTCAAACCGGTAAGTAGCCTGAGAAAAATCCCCAACCTCCGTCATTCTGTTCGGTATTGCGGCACTGGGGATTCCTGCGTTGCAAGCCGAGCGTACACCATTCTCAGAATCTTCAATAATGAGGCACTCCTGCGGGGACAGCCCCAGACAATTCTGAGCGGCCAGAAAGAGTGCCGGATCCGGTTTGACTGGATAGCCATCCGTTCGGCAAAAGACGCCCTTGAACTCCTGCTCTATACCGAGACGCTGCAACCACCCCGCAACCCAGCGGCGGGAAGAGGACGAGGCAACGGTCATGGCAATGCTGCGAGCATGGCAAAAATCCATCAGCTCACGCACGCCGGGCATCAGTCCGCTGCGAGCCAGCTCAGCCTCCAGCCACGTCTGACGCTCTGCTGTTTCTTTTTCCCAATCAAACGTATTTCCGGTAAGCCGCTCGAGGTGTTCAGCAGGATTCCATCGGGAATACCCCGCACCCAGACAGGGAGAATAGGTCTGTATGGATATCTCCTGTCCCTCGCGGGCATAAAGACGAACCCAGGATTGATAAATGACCCACTCCGTATCGACAATGACACCGTCAAAATCGAAAATAACACCACGCGGAAGAGGAATACTCATAGTTGACCCCGGAGTTTTGCCCGCAGCCATTCCTTGAAGGAGCGATGTGCCAGATTGACGCGGAACAGATAAATAGAGATAAAGAGATAGATAACATTGGGCAACCACGCACTAATCCATGCCTGAATCAACCCGGCTTCGCCCAACGATGGGAATACGCGATACAGAAACAGCATGAGTGCAGCCAGAAGAACGGCTATGCCTATGCCTTTCATTGTGCCTCTGCGCTGGAATGTCACCGCACTGGGGATGGCCAGCAAAACCAACACCAGGCAGGAAAATACGCGTGCAATACGAACATGCCATTCTGTTCGCTTCTTACAGCGATCCTCGCGCGAACCTGCCCCGGAGGAAATGAACTCATACAGTGCAGCCGTTCCCATGGCATCAATACGATTCCCCATGGAGGGGCTGATAATCTGATACGGCTTCTCCGAAAAATCCACCACCATCTTTTCCGTGTACACATCATCCACGGGATTCACCTCATCCGAATCCGGCGTATGCACAACGCGATGATACACATTCTCCAGTATCCAGGTAGAATCAACCTTATTCCAGGTGGCAGAGCCAATGGTATACTGTTCCAGCAACTTGCCGCGCGTTTGTTTATCAAACTGCTCAATGATAACTTCGCGAAGCGGCGCTCCCGGATTGTTCAACGATGACGGGAACTTCACGCGCCAGATGCGAGCCGTGGCATCACTGCGGTAGATGATGGGTTTCGGGCCATTCCCATCTGTGTCACTATGCTTGAGCATAATCTGGCGATAGGAGGCACCGCTCGGTGCCCAGTGGAATCCGAAGATACCATAAGCGACGGCCACGATGGATGACATCACGAAAATGGGATAGCAAAGTTTCAGCAGAGAGCGTCCGGACTGCATCATGCCGGTAATCTCGGAGGTGCCGGAAAGCTTGCTGAGACACCAGAGCGTACCCATCAACAGAGTATACGGAAGAATCTGATACAGGAAGGTGGGCAGCTGCGTGCCGTAGAACTTCAGCGATTGGATGAGTGGGTCGTCGAAGCGGGAGCGAAAACGCTCCATATTATCCGTAAAGTCCGCCAGAATGTAGATAAGCAGCAGAATCAGCGTACACATCAGGAAATAGCTAATGAAATTACGCGTCATATAGCGATTCATGGTGTCCATGAAGGCATAGAATACGGCAGCTATAAAAGGCAGATAGCAGAGAAGCGCCAGAAAGATCGGTCTGCACATCTGCTCAATCGGGTACGATGAGGGCATACCGGGCACTTCCCACTTCATCTGCTCCAGTTCTCCCGGCACCAGATACAAAGCCAACAGAGTTCCCAGCACAAACCAGATAACGGCAGGCAGAAATCGACGAATGAATGACATGTTATTTATTAAAATCTATTACGTTAGCACCCCTTGCCCAGACGTTCTGCCAGATATTCCGGCAATCCCACTGCGAGGATAGCCTGCTGAGCGGCTTCCACATCGTACGGTACACGGCGGAATGTCACCGTGCGCGCATCTGTATCGTACACAACATAGCAGGCACGAACGTCTCGATCACGAGGCTGACCGACGGAACCGACATTGATGAAATACCTATACCCCTCCTCCAGCACCAGCTCAGACCAGCCCTGTCCATAGAGATTTTCCAGAAAATCAGGATATTCGCTCACCTGATAATCGGGGCTGCAGACAAACACCTTGGGATCATGCGTGTGCCCATGGAAGCACACGGGAGAGAACTGCCGCATGAAATGCGCCTTGGCATCATTCGCATTGAAAATGTAATTCCAAGCCTTGGGGAAATCAAGACTGGAATGCACTATCGTGAAAGCAGAGGAAACGACGCGCTGGTACTGCAGGCGTGCCAGCCAGTCTATCTGATCCTGATCCAGCTGGTCACGCGTCCATTTCAGCGCAGCACGGGCAACGGCATTCATGCGGCAAAAATCTTCGCGTGCCACTTCATCATCATGATTACCCTTGACCACATGGCAGTTCAGACTGCGGATATAGTCCAGACACTCGCGCGGATAGGCACCGTAGCCGACAACATCCCCCAGGCAAACAACCTGAGAACACTGCATGAGCTGCACGTCCTCCATAACGGAACAGAGAGCATGCAGATTGGCATGAATATCGCTGATAACGGCTATACGCGGCATACTGATACCTGTTTCTTATACCACACACCGCGCCAAGGCGCAAGCTCGGAATGCATTTTCAGCACCCCATGTGTAAATTTATTTAAGATTTATGTACATTCTTTTCCTGTTCACGGATTTCCTGAGTCAATTTCATGGCACAGAAATCGGGGCCGCACATGGAGCAGAAATGGGCTTTCTTGGCAGAGGCATGCGGGAGCGTGATGTCGTGATATTGCCGTGCACGGTGGGGGTCAAGCGACAGGTTGAACTGGTCTTCCCAGCGGAATTCGAAGCGGGCTTTTGCCAGGGCATTATCGCGAAGCTGAGCTCCGGGGTGACCTTTGGCGAGGTCAGCAGCGTGAGCGGCCAGCTTGTAGGTGACGACGCCCTCGCGGACATCCTCCTTATCAGGGAGGCCCAGATGCTCCTTACGGGTCACATAGCAGAGCATGGCACATCCGCGCTGCGCTATAATAGCGCCGCCCAATGCACCGGTGATGTGGTCATACCCCGGGGCAATATCCGTAGCCAGCGGCCCGAGTGTATAGAACGGTGCCTCGTAACACCATTCCAGCTGTTTCCGCATATTTTCCGGCACCAGATGCAGCGGCACATGGCCGGGACCTTCGTTCATCACCTGAACCCCGGCAGCCCAGGCTCGCCGGGTAAGTTCCCCCTGCACTTCCAGCTCAGCCAGCTGGGCAAAATCGTTCGCATCAGCTATAGAACCGGGGCGCAATCCATCACCGATGGAAATGGCCACGTCGTATGTAGCAAGGATGGTGCATATCTCATCCCAATGGTCATAGAGGAAGTTTTCCTGCCGATGAATCATCATCCACTTGGCAATGATACTGCCGCCGCGAGAAACAATGCCGGTTGCCCGCCGTGCCGCATGAGCGACAAAACGATGCAGCAGCGCAGCATGAACTGTCACATAGTCCACACCCTGTCTTGCCTGCTCAATGAGCGTGTCTCGGAAGATGGGCCAGGAGAGATGCTCCACCCTGCCGCTGCATTTTTCAAGAGCCTGGTACATGGGTACGGTTCCGATGGGGACGGGGCTGTTGCGAAGAATCCACTCACGTGTCCGATGTATATCCGCCCCGGTGGACAAATCCATCACGGTGTCCGCCCCCCAATGAATCGCCCAACGCAGCTTCTCCACTTCTTCCACAATGCCGGAAGAAATGGCGGAATTGCCGATATTGGCATTGATTTTGCAGAGGAAATTGCGACCGATGATCATCGGTTCCGCCTCCGGATGGTTGATGTTGGCCGGGATCAGGGCTCTCCCGGCCGCAATCTCATCACGCACAAACTCCGGGGTAAAAAAGGCCGGCATGCGCCCGCCGGGGTACTGACCGGCAGGATGCTGACAGGATAGAAGGGAACGGTTGACCAGAGAATCCGGAGAGAATCCCTCCTGCGCCTCCAGTTCGCTGGGGCGGGGCATCCCCGTTCCCAATTCATCCAGCAGCCACTGAGCCGATTCGGGGCGGGTTTTGTCATGCGGGAATCTGTCATATACCGCCTTGAATGCAGCTTCTCTTCCCAAATTTTCGCGAATGGCCACATACTCCATCTCCGGGGTAATGATGCCGCGGAGAGCATAGGCTCTCTGGGTGGGAGGCATGGCGGTATCCGCTGCACGCAATACACCCTCTGCATCCTGCACCACGTCAGCACGGGCAGATATCCACGGACGCCGCAAAGCCGGCAACCCCTGTTCCTCACTGGCGGTAAACGCATCATCGCCCCACGGACCGGAACAATCGTAGATTCGGACAGGCGCATTGGATTCTGTGCGGCCATCCGGAAAAACTGAATCACCCAATACGACCTCGCGCATCGACACGCGAATATCAGGATAGATGCTTCCCGGCACGTAAATTCGGCGGGAACCGGGATATTTCAAATCCTCCGTGTTCATGGGTGTTACTTTACACTCCATGAAAGAAAGCTAAAAGGAAAAAACAGATAAATGACACACAATCATCAGCGGGAAATAAAGCGCACATAACGCACACTTCCGGCTCCCAGCTCTTCGTTCAGCGCCTTGATAATGCTTGTTTTCAATCGGGTCAATTCATAGCGTACCGTGGGATGCCCGACTCTGATGCAGGCCGTTCCGGAAGCCACGGACACGAGCTCTGAAAGTCTGACGAGAGCATTCCCGGCAGCTTTCTGCCACGCACTTGCCAGAATTTCCGGCGCGAGATTTTCTTCAAGGTGCATCTCATCCATCACCTCTGCCAGCAGCGAATCCATTGTGCGGATGTTCGAGCGAGAATCAAGCTCCGGACCGGAGCCGAAAAAATCTGCCAACGCCTGGTCCCGGCATCCATCCGTTCGTGACCGGAATCGGACGGCGCGCTCCGTTCCGTCCGATAGCCGCTGCATGAAAAAGCGCGGAGGTTGGGAGCTTTTCGGCAAAACGGAAGCTGCCGTTACCGGGGGCGGTAACTCATCTGCCTTTTTTTTACGTCGCGGCGGCATCTGACAGAGAAAAGGCAACCCGGCAGCAGAACTGCTCCCGGATTGCCGTAAAATAATCAGAAATGCGCAGGAATTTACTCGCCGTCATCACCGATGGCCTGCACAGGGCAACCCTCAAGAGCCTCATTGCAGAGTTCTACCTCAGCATCAGTCTCGGGCTGCTTGTACACGTAGGAGAGCCCCTCTTCATCATCGCGGGCGAAGAAATCAGGAGCGGTTTCACGGCAAAGGTCGCAGTCGATGCAGTTGCTGTCGACATAGAACTTGCCGGGCACATTCTTTTCATTTTTTTCGTCGATATCGGCCATTTTGTGTATGTGGGGGGTTAACCCGTGGCTAATTTTGACTTTTTTTTTTCAGAATGCAACCCTTTTTTGTTGCAACGCGCGATTTTTCGCGCCAAAATAGGCGCATGCAGGAGAGAGAAAGCCAAGATAAGCCGAAAAAAAGAATACGATTCACCTTTTGGGGCATCATGGGATATGGACTGATACTGGTTGCAATAGCCGGCATTATCCTGTTCTACATTAAAATGCCCATGCATGTTGACCGGGATTTGAGTGACAAACTCCCATGGGCAAACGAAGGTCTGGTCATTGATGAGGTCGAAGCAGTATGGAAATCCAGCCGGGGAAATGAGATCTTAGCCAAACGAACTTATGCATACCCCGAAGCCAGCATTCGCCTCGGGGCTGCCCCCGGCAAGGGTCGCATAGACGTTATTTTTCTTGACCCCTTGGGCACTCAGATTGGAGACACCCACTATCTGCGCTATGAAAACGGGCAGTTTGAGAATAGTCAGGATCGCGTGAGTAAATCCGAGGGTAATACCGCCACGGTCTGGCTGGAAACCGGTTTTGAATCTGCTGATTTGTTTACCCTCCATCGAGCCGATCGTCAGGAAAACCTGTGGAGAGTCGTCTGCATTCATCGCCCGGAGGGTGCTTCTGTCGGCACCAGACTCGGGCAACGCAGCATCAAGGCTGAAATTAAGAACCACGAGCAAACACCATGAGTGAAACCAAGAACCGCCTCTTCTTGCGTATACGAAACATACTGATTTCATTTGGCAGCGGCGTTCTGATGTCCCTGGCATTCCCTCCGTATGACTTGGGAAGCTGGGTATGGGTTGGGCTGATACCGCTGCTGTGTGTGCTCTGGCTGGGCAAGCGTGGATTCCTGCGAGGATTCGGCCATGCCTGGCTATACGGCGCGGGATGGTACGGGAGCTGTTTCTGGTGGGTGAATGAAGTGGGGAACACTTTTTTCATTCCCCCCATGCTGTTTTTTACCGTAGCGTTCATCCCGCTTGTCTCTCTTTTTGCCTGTCTGCCGGGCTTGTGGGGCGGAATTGCAAATACCCTGCTGCGCCCACGCATGGAAGCTAAGCCGGATACCCCCATCGACATGCCGCAGGAAAAGCGCAAAGAGCTCTGGAGCAGCTGGGCGCGCCGGGATTTATTTTCCACCCTGCGCTGTGCTGTCGGTTGCGGGGCGCTCTGGGTCTGCATCGAGTGGATACGCGGCAACGGCGACTACAGCTGCGGCTGGAACAGCATGGGCATGGCTCTTTACAACGGGCTCTCCATGGTGCAGTGGGCCGAGTTTGTCGGCACGACGGCGCTCTCTTTCATCCCGGTATTCACGGCAGTGGTGCTGTGGGGTGCAGCACGGCGAAGCTGGCTGAGCTTCCGTGGTATCGGCAAGGGCTGCATACCTTGGGATTTCTACGGTACTGCCATCATTCTTTTCGTGCTGTTTCTGGGCGGCTTATTCCTGTCCAAGTCCTATTCCCCGAATATGATGATGCGGCGAGATACCACCATGCAGTTGCCTGTAATGGGTGTCCAGCTCAATCTGGATCAGAGCGAGCGCATGGCCGGCGGCGGCATGCATCCGGAATACTACGGTATGCTGCTGAGGAATACAGCCTTGGCATTCAATGAAATTCAGCGGGACACCGTCACCCGCGCCATGAAGAATTCGGAAATCGGTATCATTCAACAGCTGCCGGTCTGGGTTGTCTGGCCGGAGAGCGCCATGGGCACCCCCCTGCACCGCGATATTGTAGGCGGGCAACTGCTGCGCGACCCCTATACGAAGCACTATTTCCTGCATGACGATGGTCTTCCGGCTGTCCGTAGCATGGTGCGAGAGATGGGTGGCTCAGACTTCGTGGTATTCACCGGGGCAGATGAAATGCTGTGGGGAGCTGAAAAAGGAGAACCCCTGCCGCAGGGACTTCACAATTCGATGGCCGTGATTGCCGGCGATTTTTCCGGCATTACCACGCACCCCAAACAGCATCTCATGCCATTCGGCGAATATGTGCCGCTGGCAAGAGACGTGGAATGGATTGGCAAGGCTTACGAGGCCATCACCGGCATAGCCACAGGTGAAGGCATCAAACCCGGCAACAGCACACAACCGCTCACCGTCCCGGTACCCGGAACAGATGAGCAAGTGGGGGTCATCCCGGCCATCTGCTACGAAGATACGGTGGGTGCCCTGCTGCGGAAATATGTGCGGAAAGGCCCGCAGGTGATTGTTAATGTCACCAACGACGGGTGGTTCAGGGATTCACACTGTGGCGTGCAGCAGGCTCGCAGCGCCGCGTTCCGTTGCATTGAGCTTCGCCGTCCCATGGTGCGCGCCGCCAACAAGGGGCTGACCTGTGCCATTGCCCCCAACGGAGCCGTCCTTGACAGCTTGCAGAAAGCGGACGGTTCACCGCATCTGGCCGGTTACAGCTATGCCGTACTGCCCGTGGACCGCAATGCAGGATTCACCCTCTATGCCATCATGGGAGACTGGGCAGTCATTGTGTGTGCCCTGCTTGCCGCCGGACTGAGTCTGGGTGGCTTGCGCCGCAAATCCTGACTCTTGCCGATGTACAGCGTCATGAGTTCATGGTCAGAGTCATGGGCGCATGACAAAATGCCACGGAAAGTGTAAAAAGGTGTTGCCATTTCCCGGCAAATCAGCTAGAATGCCCTGCACCTTTTCACGAAACTCAACCGGCAATTTTCATTTTATGGCAAAGCAAGCATTAGGCAAAGGACTCGGGGCACTCATCAGCAAGAGCAAGGTTGTCAGCACTCCCGTACAGATTGCGGCAAACGAGACCGACCGTGTGATTCTGGCCAATGTTGACGAAATCCTGAAGTCCCCTTTCCAGCCGCGCCGCCGTTTCGATGAGCAGCAGATAGAGGAGCTTGCGGCCTCCATCCGTGAGAGCGGGCTTGTGCAGCCGCTGGTCGTTCGCAAGGTTGACGGCAAGTTTGAGCTCATTGCCGGTGAACGTCGTCTGCGCGCCGTTCAGAGTCTGGGGCACACCACCGTCAAGGTCGTCATTCACGAGGCGACCGACCAGGAAGTAGCCGAGCTGACACTCATTGAAAACCTGCAGCGAGCAGATTTGACCCCGCTGGAAGAGGCTGAGCAATATCGACTTCTCCAGACCCGCTTCGGTATGAAGCAGGAAACCATTGCTCAGCACGTGGGCAAGTCCCGCGCGGTGGTAGCCAACATGGTGCGCCTGCTGGAGCTGGCCCCCGCAGTCCGCAACATGCTGGAAAACAGCGAAATTACCGTAGGCCACGCCAAGGTGCTCCTCCAGCTCAAGGATGAGGAACAGCAGACCATGGCGGCTAACCGCATCGTCAAGCTGGGCATGACGGTGCGCCAGACGGAGCAGCTGGTGAAGGATTTGCTGAATCCGCCTGCTGAAAAAACGCTTCCCACGCTGTTGCCGGAGCTGCCGGATGCCTATGCCCGCATCTGCCGTCAGCTTTCAGATGATTTCGGTACCAAGGTCAACATCTCGCTGAAAGGCAAGAGCAACGGTGTCATTGAAATCCCCTACGCCGGTCGCGACGAACTGGTGCGCATTCTCCAGATTTTCGGTGTACACGAGCAATTCTGATGCGGCATGAACCGGGCTGTGCTCATAACTCCGCTCCTGTTGGCGACCTTGTTCGCTTTCGGGTGCAAGGAAAAACAGGTGGCAGCCCCGCTTAAACAAGCGGCTTCAGCCGTTCCCCAGACATTCAGCACAGCCCCGGACTTTGATGGGCAGAATGCCTACCTTCATTGCCACAATATCTGTGCCCTGGGCCCGCGTTTATCCGGCTCCCCGGCCTACGCCGCTCAGCTCAATTATCTGGAAAAGCATCTTGCAGCTGCCGGGTGGAGAGTGGAACGCGATTCTTTCCCGGTGCGCGGTGTTACCATGACCAATCTGCGCGCGGTCAAGGGAGAAAGCTCCGGGGCACGACCGTTGCTGCTCAGCTGCCATATCGACACGAAAATCAACATTTCCCCGAGTTTTGAAAGCGCCGATGACGGTGCCAGCGGAGCTGCCGTATTGCTCGAAACAGCGCGAACGCTTCCGGCAGAGGTGGCCGAGCGGGTGGAACTCATCTTTCTGGACGGCGAAGAATCCTTCGCGCCCCGCATGAGCGAGGAGGATGGACTGTACGGCTCGAAGTACGATGTAGCGCGCCGTGGCAGCAACCTGCCCCGCTACCAAATCAATCTGGATATGGTGGGAGGGCGAAATAAAGCCATCGCTCCGCCGTCGCTGGAGACATCAGATTTCATGTATGCCCACTATATGGCTGCCGTGCGGGCTCTCGGTTTCAGGGAGGATAAATGGACCATCTGGCCCGGTTCCTACATGGACGACCACCTGCCCTATCTGGAAGCCGGGGTGGAGAGCATTAACCTTATCGCCGTGTTTCTGGGGTCAGACTGGTGGCATACACCGCGCGACAACATGAGCCGCATCTGCCCCGACTCTCTGCGCGAGAGCGGCAGGATGACGACAGAACTCATCCGACGCCTTCTTACGGAAAAAGCCGACTGATCCTTTCAGCCGGCTTTTCTTTGTACGACCGACGCGATATGCGCACTGCGGTGAAAGTCCGCGAGGAGCCGCGA
>CAYYKC010000077.1:0-12066 GCA_964471605.1 uncultured Akkermansia sp.
GTAATTCGCACGTACGGTGGTGTGAGAGGGGGACGAAAGTCCCCCTACTCGATTACTTATCGTCTTTCTTTTTACGGGGAGCTCGAGGCTTTGCTGGAGCTTTTGCCTTGGTCGACGTTGTTTTCCGTTTTGGGGAGACCGGCTTTTTCTCCGGTACCGGCGTATTGTCGGTAAACTCAATTTTATCCATTCCTTCCGGGCGCTGTGCCCGTGAGGAATTGCCGGCGGTGAGGTCTCCACGCAGAATGGCTTCCGCGATGGGGTCTTCCAGCAGGCGTTCAATAGCACGGCGCATGGGTCGCGCACCGTACTGCGGGTCATAGCCCTTATCCACCAGCATGCTGATGACCTCCGGGGAGAGAGTCAGGTTGATTTTCTTCTCTGCCAGTCGCTTGATGAGCTTGTTGGCTTCCAACTCCACGATTTTTTCGAGGTCGGGGCGCTCCAGCATGCGGAAGACGACGAGTTCATCAAAGCGGTTGATGAATTCCGGGCGGAAATGTTGCTTGGCGGCCTCGGTAATCTTCTCTTTCATCGTATCATAGTCCGCTTCCTGCGAGGCCATGGCGCCGAAGCCCATAGTGCCCTGGCGGCTGGCCAGACTGGCTCCCACATTGGAAGTGAGAATGATGATGGTATTGGAGAAGTTGACCTTTCGGCCGAGCGAGTCGGTCACCGTGCCTTCCTCCAGAATCTGGAGCAGGAGGTTCATCACATCCGGGTGTGCTTTCTCTACCTCATCAAAGAGAATGACGGCATAGGGACGGCGGCGAACCTGCTCCGTGAGCTGTCCGCCGTCATCGTGCCCCACATATCCGGGAGGTGCGCCGATGAGTCGGCTCGTGCTGAATTTCTCCATGTATTCGCTCATATCCACCTGAATGAGCGCCTCAGCCGTGCCGAACATGATTTCTGCCAGATTTCGAGCCAGATAGGTTTTACCCACACCGGTCGGTCCCATGAAGAGGAAGGAGCCGATGGGACGGCGGGGGTCCTTGATATCGGCCCTGCTGCGGCGCAAGGCGCGGGAGATGGCAGAGCAGGCGATATCCTGCCCGATAACCTTGCTCTTGAGCTCCTCCTCCATGTGGAGGAGTTTTTCGGCCTCCTTTTCCTCCATGCGGGAGAGGGGGATTCCCGTCCACTTGGACACCACGGCCATGATATCCTCTTCCGTCACATCCGGCACAGAGGTGTTCATATCTTTCTTCCAGCCATCGAGCGAGCCGGAAAGCTTCTTACGGAGCTCCTGGCAACGGTCGCGCAGCGTGGCGGCCTGCTCAAAGTCCTGATTATCCACGGCGGCTTTCTTGTCGGCCTCCAGTTGGGCGCACTGCTGCTCAATTTCCTTGATAGAAGCGGGGCGGGTCATGCGGGCCACGCGGAGACGGGAGCCCGCTTCATCCATGAGGTCAATGGCCTTGTCCGGCAGGAAACGCCCGGTAAGGTAGCGCTTGGAAAGATTGGCGGCGGCCTCCAGAGCTGCGGGGGTATAGCGGACGTGGTGATGCTCCTCGTAGCGGGGGGCTATACCCTTGAGAATAAGGATGGTGTCCTCGACGGAGGGCTCGCCGACCTGCACCTGCTGGAAGCGGCGCTCAAAGGCAGCATCCTTTTCCACATGCTTACGGAACTCGTTGAGCGTGGTGGCACCGATGGCCTGCATCTCGCCGCGGGAGAGCGCAGGTTTGATGATGTTGGAGGCATCCATCGTGCCTTCGGCAGAGCCGGCACCCATGAGTGTGTGCATCTCATCGATAAAGAGAATGATATTCTTTTCGTGGAGGATTTCATCCATCACGGCCTTGAGTCGTTCCTCGAACTGCCCGCGGTACTTCGTGCCTGCCACCATGAGCGCCAAATCCAGCGAGATGATTTTCTTGCCCAGGAGGAACTCCGGCACATCGCCTGCCACAATCATCTGAGCCAGCCCCTCCACGATGGCGGTCTTGCCGACACCTGCTTCACCCAGCAGAACCGGGTTGTTTTTGGTACGGCGGCAGAGAATCTGAATCACGCGCTCAATTTCGGCGCGTCTGCCGATGACCGGATCCAGTTCGCCCTTGGCTGCGCGTTCCGTTAAATCTCGACCGAACGCTTTGAGGGCAGGTGTCTTACCGCGTTCGTAGCCGCCGCGTCCGGCAGATTGGCGATTGAGGAACATCTCATCGTCCTCCTCATCGTTCGGCGGGCGGTTGGGCGGAAACTCATCGCCATGACCGGGTCCTGCGGCATCGTCATCCTCCGCGCTGAACCGGGGGCTGATTTCCTGCTGCACGCCTTTCAGTGCGGTATCATAGGTGAGCCCGGCGGTGGTGAGTGCGTGCCATGCCAGGCCATCGGAATCGCGCAGGATGGCCAGCAGGATGTGCTCAGTGCCGATGTAGGTGTGGCGCAGGCTCTTGGCCTCTTCTCCGGCCATGGAGAGGAGCTTGCGTACGCGGGGGGTATAGGGAAGACTGCCTTCCGTGCCGGAGGCATTGCCGGGCATCAACGATTTTTCTATTTTTTCGGCCAGCGCGGCGATATTGATCCCGCTGTTTTCCATGACGCTGACGGCAACGCCCTGACCGAGCTTCAGAAGTCCGAGCAGGACATGCTCTGCGCCGATGTAATTGTGGCGGAATCGGTCTGCCTCCCGGCGAGCCAGATTCATGACCTGCTGTGCGCGTGGTGTGAAATTATTCATGGGGAAAAGTTTGTCTGATTGGTTTATGAAAATCGGGCTGAGAGTCCGGCGTTATTGGACTTCAGAAAATCACGAGCTGCGCGGGCGCGGACGATGGGCTGGACCTCTTCCTCTTCCGGCTTACGCAAAGCGGTATTCAGGGCAAGCATCGCATCAAGCTGCCGCAGTTGCCATATAGTGGTTCTGATAGGGGTGTTTTCGTTCCAGTCAAACATGCCCAGCAGATATCCCAGCCGCAGCACGGAAATAGCATTACGCGATTCCTGCAGGGAGATTCTGCGGGCATGACTGAGCGTGGCATAGGCGCGCGCTACTTTGTCTGCCAGTACAAGGCCGGGTTCTTCCGCCAGCTTCGCTCTGACCTGCAACTCTCTATTGACGAGTTGTTTCAGAACCTGGCGATAGTGCGTTATCAGCTCCTCCGTACTGCCCGAGGGGCCGGGAATGGAGTAGATGATGAATAGATTGCCCGTGTCATCCTCGCCGTCGGAATAGTAGGGGGAAATGTTGATGTGCAGCTTTTCCATGGCCTTGGTGACCTGCGGCATCATGTTGCTGATGACCAGACCGGGCAGATGAAGCACGGTGTATATCTGAATCCCGTCGCCGGATTCACCCGGCATGCTGGTCAGATAGCCGTTGCGGGAGTCCTGCGCAAAACTCACTTTTTTTTCCAGCGCGGATGCGAGTTTGAGAAGCTCGTTGATGGTTTCGCGGATGCTGTTGCCTATCCGACAAGTATGGAGGACGAGGTGTTCTTCCTCATTTACCATGCAGATGATGTCGCGCTTTTCCGGGATGATCAGGTGGCAGCCGTCCTGTCGCGCCGCCATACAGGGCGTGAGTTGCTTGCGCACCATCAGGGCGCGACGCTGCTCATAGCTCAGCTCGTTCATCTCGCAGCTGTACGCATTCTTAAACCCGCGCAGACCTTTGATCACGGGCAGGAGAATATCGCTAACGGCGCGGCGGTCCTCAGCCGTACTCCAGCCGGGGAAACGGTAGCCCGGCAGGTTGCGAACCAGACGCCCAATCGTGCCGATGACAATATCCTGTTCATCTTCACATTCCACCATCCAGTCAGCAAGGGGAGATTCAATCAGTTCGTCCGTCGTCATGATTAGTCAGCAGAATTGAGGTTACGGATACGGTCGCGCAGCTGAGCGGCGGTTTCGTAGTCCTCCCGTTCGATAGCCTCCCGAAGCTCGGCCTCCAGCTGCGTCTTTTCTCCAACTTCCTCCTCCGGATAGGAATCCTCAGAAGCAGATTCCAGAGAAAGCTCGCGCGCAAAAACAGTATAGCAGGTGGGACACCCCAGTCGCCCGGTCTTGCGGAACACGGGGAGCTCAAACCCACAGGCCGGGCAACGCACCAGTACATCATCCCCGCCGGAGTCTGCACCATCGGTGACGCGTTCCGTCAATTCGCGGACAAGCTTGTCTACGCGTGCCTTGAACTCTTCAGGAAAGAATTTTTCAGCAAAGCTGAGTGTGCCGGGGTCAAACAGCCCGTTCTTTTTGGCACAATCCTCGCAGAGGGCAAGTTCGGAGACCTGCCCGTTGATAATTTGCGTGAGTGAGATGGACGCACGCTTCCCGCATATGTGGCACTTTTTCACTTGGGACATCAGCATACACCCGCGCGGAAAGTTTTTCCAGACATCTGCGTGTCTTTCTGTGTCAGCAGGGCGGAAAGACAAGAGTATCAGAGCAACGGAAATCACAATGCGGAGTTGACGCAGCGGTTGCACCGTGATAAAGTCATGTTGCGCGTTTCATGGAGCAGGGAGAACAAAATATTCAGTTGATGAGCGATACACTGGCCAGCCAGGTGGCTGCCGGCGAGGTCGTGGAGCGTCCTGCTTCCGTGGTCAAGGAGTTGGTGGAGAACAGTATCGATGCCGGGGCAACGGCCATTCGTGTGGAAATCAGGCGCGGCGGTGTCTCCCTCATCAAAGTGACGGATGACGGCTGCGGCATGAGTAAGGCCGATGCACAGATGTGTCTCCTGCGGCACGCCACCAGCAAGCTTCGCAAGGTCGAGGATTTGTTCGACATCCGGCAGCTGGGCTTTCGCGGTGAGGCTTTGCCCAGTATTGCCTCTGTTTCTCAACTCACGCTGACCACGCGCCGCGCACAGGATGTGGAGGGATGGCGCGTTTCCTGCGAAGGCGGAGAAATGGCTCCGCTGATGAATGCCGGCTGTGCACCGGGTACGGAGATAGCCATCTCCAACCTGTTCTTCAATACACCCGTTCGCCGCAAGTTCCTGAAAAGTGACGAAACGGAATCCGGGCATGTGGAGCACCAGGTGCGGCTGCATGCTCTTGCTTTCCCGAGCATACGCTTTACCTTTGTGCGGGATGGAGCGGTGGTGTTCGATGTGGCGGGAACTCACGACCTCCGGCTGCGTATCGCCGATTTTATCGGGCGCGATACGGCGGAACAACTCATGCAGGTGCGCCCGACGGAGGCTCCCGGTATCAACATCAGCGGCTACCTGATGCCCCTTTCTGCCGCGCGTCGCAATCGGCGCATGCAGTATGTCTTTCTCAATGGTCGTCCCATTGAGGACACTATCATCAATCGTGCCGTGCGAGACGGTTACGGCGGTTTCCCCACGGGACTCCACCCCGGCCTCTTTCTCTACCTGCAGGTAGAGCCCGCGCTTGTGGATGTCAATGTGCACCCCGCCAAACGTGAAGTGCGTTTCCGTCGTCCCTCGGAGCTGACGCTCGCCATCATCGAGGCCGTAGCCTCTACGCTGGCGCATCATGCCCGTGGTGGGGAAGAAGAACACCCCGAGCCCCCGCAGAAGATGGAAGTACCGCAGAGAACTTCCACTCCCGCTCCGGTTCGTATACCGCAACAGTCTGAGGCTGCCAAACCTCAGCCGATTCGCGAAGCGCCGAACCCCCCACCTCTGGTCTTGCAGCCGGTGGTGACACCGCGACAGCAGGAATTCACCCTTCCTCCGTCACCGGACAAGCGTTACACGCCTCTACCTCCGGCTGAACCTGCCGCCCGTCCTGCGCGGGAATCCTCCCCGGAACTGCCTAATTTCCGGCACATCGGGACACTTCAGGAGAAGTACGCCATTTTCGAGAATTCGGAGGGGATGGTACTGCTTTCACCCCGTGCGGCGAGGGAACGCATCATCTTCGAACGATTGCAGGAGACGGAGCGCCGCCCCATGAACTCGCAGCGGCTTCTTGTCCCGGAACTGCTGGAGCTGGATGCCCGCGATATCGGTCCGGCGGTAGAAGCCGTGCAACAGCTCGAACAGGCCGGATTCGGCATCAGCCGATTCGGCAGAAACACCCTGCGCATCGAGGCTATCCCTGCGCTGCTCCCCATGAAGCAGGTTGCCCCGTTCATTCACGAGTTGTTGCAGGTGTTCACCCGTGGCGAGGTGCGACTGAACCGCGCCCGCAATCCCTTTGAGCCCTTCGCCCGCCAGCTGGCTCGTCGCTATGCCATGCAGGAAGATGTTGCCCCGTTGTTGGAGCGCCCCATGCCCTTGCTGGTAGAGCTGCTTCGCTGCGAAATCCCTTACTGTACCCCCGGCGGCAAACCCACTATGCTCCCGTTCCCCATCAGCGATATCAACCGCCGCTTCCAGGCGCAGTAAGCGTGGAAAGAGTTTGACAGAAAGTCTCTGCTGTAGTAAGTTATGAGCATGCAGCGCATTGGTATTTATGCCGGGAGTTTTGACCCGCCTACGAATGGTCACATGTGGATGATTCAGCGGGGTGCGGAGATGTTCGATGAACTGGTGGTGGTGCTGGCGGTCAATCCGGATAAGCGGGGGCTTTTCTCTCTGGCGCAGAGGCAGCAGCTCATGGAGTCGCTGCTGGAGTCGCTGCCGTCCCATGTGCGGCTGGCAACGGTGGAGCAGGGCTTCCTGGTAGACTTTGCCCGTAAGGTGGGTGCCGGATTCCTGCTGCGAGGGATTCGTAATACGAAGGATTTTGAGTATGAAAAGTCCATGGCACGTATGAATGCCCGTATGGAGTCAGATATCCGCTCGGTTTTCCTGATGCCCCCGGGTGAGCTGGAGGAGATTTCTTCCACCATGGTGAAGGGGTTTATCGGGGTGCCCGGCTGGCAGCGCTGGGTGCGGAGTTGTGTGCCGCCCTGTGTATTTGAAGCCATTGAGCAACAAATCGAATCATGATATACTGGGATAACAATGCCACAACGCAGCCGGCACCGGAGGTGGTGCAGGCCATGATGCCCTACCTGACGGAGCGTTTTTTCAACCCCTCGGCTGCGTACGGCCAGGCCAAAGCTGTGAAGCGAGCCATCGAGACGGCTCGTGAGCAGGTGGCTGCGCTCATCGGTGCCGATGCAGATGAGATGGTGTTCACCTCCGGCGGGACGGAAGCAACCAACGCGGCGCTGGCTCAGTTCAACAAGGTGCTGACCACGGCAACAGAGCACCCCGCTACTCTGCGTACGGCCAAGGGTGATGTCGCGCCGGTTATGGTTAACGGTCAGGTGGATTTGTCCGTCTGGAAGGAGCTGCTGCCCGGTCACGACGGAGTCAGTTTTGCCTGGGCGAACCACGAGACGGGGGTGATTCAGCCCGTACGTTCGCTGGCTCGCGCGGCGAAGGAGGCCGGAGCTCGCGTGCATGTGGATTTGGTGCAGGCTGCCGGTAAAATCCCTGTGCGGGTGCACGATGCGGAGGTGGATTACGCTTCTCTCGCTGCGCATAAGCTGCATGGTCCGAAGGGGGTAGGGGCTCTTTTCGTGCGCCGTGGTGCGGAGTGGCATCCGCTGCACACGGGCGGTGCACAGGAAGATTATCGCCGCGCCGGGACAGAGAATGTGCCGGGTATCATTGGTTTCGGTAAAGCGGCCGAACTGACTCTTGCCGCCTCGGAGCAATACGCCGCGCTGGCCTCTCTGCGTATTCGTTTTTTGTCATCCCTGCGGAATGCCGGGTTGGAGGTGGTGGAAGCCGGGGGGGCTGCACCACGGCTGCCGCATGTATTTAATATGCGGGTCCCGGGTATAACGGCGGAATCGCTGACGCTGTTGTTGGAGCCGATGGGGCTCATCTGTTCCTCCGGTTCCGCCTGCACCAGCGCGGAACCGCATCCCAGCCATGTTCTGCAGGCGATGGGTATGCCGGATAAACATATCCGCGAGTCGCTGCGCTTTTCGTTGAATCGCTATACCACGGCAGAAGAGGTGGATGAAGCCGCAGCCCTGTTCCTCAAGGCTGTAGAAAAAATCCGTTCTGTTCAGTCATCTGTCACCGGCCCGGTGATGGTGTACCGCTGACGTTTCCCCCTTTTATTCCATGGTCGGCAAGCTGCGTCATCTGTTACTGAGAGCGCCTTTGTTGCTGCCTCTGATTGCCGTGATTGGGGGTATTCTCGGCTCGTGGTGGTGGGGACTTGCAGCGCTTGCCTTTCTGGCTGCTGCCGTGCTGCGGCTGTGGAGAATAGCGGCTGCCGTTGTCTTGTGCGGCATGCTGGCGGGACTGCATGGTTACGCGTTGCAGCAGAGTCATGCTCGCATCAATGAACAGATTGAGCAGAGCGACCTTGTCGTGCTGCAAGGCACGGTGGAAAAGACGCTTCGCAAAGGATTTGTGCTGGACAATGGATTATTGGAACCCTCTGTTTTGATTCGAGGTGACAATGAACTATCCGTAGGTGACAAGGTGCGGATTCTGGCAGAGCCGTCAGAGGCTCTGGGCGCATCCATCCCCGGGCTGTTCAATGCGGAGAACTGGAAACGCGGACTCGGGATTGCTGCGGAGTTTCATCTGGTGCGAATAGAGGAACGATCCCGCCCTTTTTCCCATCATACCCTGAGAGCATGGGGATTGGCCGTGCGGGAGTCGCTGACCAACCGACTCATGCCTGCGGGCACGGAAGCAGAATCCGGGCGTCAGATTCTCTGTGCGTTGGTGCTGGGAGCAAGAGAGCGTGCGGAAGAGGAGGTGCTGGACGAATTTCGGCGAGGTGGCTGTCTGCACGCCTTTGCCGTCAGCGGCTTGCATGTGGGGCTGTTTTCGGCCATTCTGTTGGGATTACTGCGCCTCTGTCGAACCGGTCCGGGAGTGGCTCGTTGGCTGGTACTATTGGGGGTAGGTGCGTATGTGTTGATGACGGGGGCTTCTGTTCCGGCGCTGCGTGCCTATCTGCTGTTGGTGGTGATGCTCGGGGCTTTGATACTGCGGCGGCGCTTTCAGACACTCAATACATGGTGTTTTGCGGCGTTGCTGGTGCTTCTGATAGCTCCGCATCAGCTGTTTAACGCCGGTTTTCAACTCTCCTTCGCCATCTACGGGGCTCTGTGTATCGGGTTGCATATCTGCATGAAAGAAGCTCCGTGGTTCTCTCCGGACCCCTACATCCCGCTGCGCCTGCTGAATCGTTGGGAGCGGGCGTATCGGAATTTGGATTTCTGGTTTCGCGGGGTTGTGATTGTATCGTTGAGCGCGTGGATTGTAGCGACTCCCATCACGATTCTTTGCTTTCATACCTTCAACACCTGGAGTGTTCTGACCAATACCGCCATCACCCCGATTCTACCTGTCGTCATGTGCAGCGGACTTGTTCATCTGGCTTTGGGCTGGGTGCCGGGGGTGGGGCTGTTGACAGATTGGCTGGCCGTCAAATCAGCTGGCGTATTGCTGGCGGTGGTGTCGTTTTTCGGTTCATGGCCGGCAGCCTGGTTACCCGCCACCGCTCCGGCGGAAAAGCAGGAGCTGCTCGTGGTCGGTTGCGGCTTCGGACAGTCTTTTGCTGCGCTGGGAAATCCCGGATTAGTCATCAATCCCGGCAACGCGGCCAATGTGCAGTTCCGCACCTATCCCGCCTTGTTTCACTCCGGATTTTCGCCTGCTGTCATTTTACAGACCCGGCCGGGGAAAAACTATTCGCAGGGGGCTGAACAGCTGCACGCCCTCTTTCCTGAATCGAACCTTCTCCGGGTGAATGAACTGAAGCCTCAGGGAATGAGTGTACGCACAGGTGCCGGGGTTTATACTTTCTATCCTCCGTCCTCGACTTTCCCTCTCCGACCGGCAGACAATCGACTCCCTATTATCCGCTGGCAGGGAGAGGAGGGTATGAGTGTGCTGTATGTGGGAAATGCTCCGGCTGAAATCCTGCACCGCATGCCGCCGGAAGTCCGGCGCGCGGATGTGTTGATTCTGGGCGAAAATGCCGTCTATCCACTCTCTGCGGAGATGACCGCAACCTGTGGTGCACGATGCGTTGTTGTCCTGCCCGGCGTGTCCTGCAAAAAGCCGCCGGAAGCAGATGCTCCGGCGGTCTGGATTGAAATGAAAGATAAGGATTGGGTGCGTATCAGCTCCGAGGGTATCGAGCTCAACGGCTTGCAATGGTCAGCCCCTTGAGCAGCAGTTCTGCATTGTTCTGCGTCTTGACGATGTTGCGCAGCAGCGTTTGCAATCCCTCCCACCCGGGCAGGGAAGCCAGCTGGCGGCGCACCTGGAGCACGCGAATCATCTCCTGCGGGTGGTACAGGCGGTCATCATTGCGGGTGCCGCTCTGCGGAATAGAAATAGCCGGGTAGATGCGACGCTCGGAAAGCTCACGGTCAAGGCGTATTTCCATATTGCCGGTGCCCTTGAATTCCTCGAAGATGATTTCGTCCATGCGGGACTCCGTTTCCACCAGGCAGGTGGCAATGATGGTCAGGCTGCCGCCTTCTTCCACATTGCGGGCGGCACCGAAGAACTTACGCGGCTTTTCCAGCGCATTGGAGCCGAGACCGCCGGACATCGTGCGACCTCCAATCTGGTTGGCGTTGTAGCCGCGGGCCAGTCGGGTGAGGGAATCCAGCATGATGATGACATCATGCCCCTGTTCCACCAGTCGGCGGGCGCGTTCCAGCACCAGGTCACTCAGCTGGGCATGGCGGGTGGAGGGTTCGTCAAAGGTGGAGGCATACACCGGCACATCGACCGTTTCCTCGAAATCGGTCACTTCTTCCGGGCGCTCATCCAGCAGCAGCACCAGCAAATCCGCTTTCGGATAGTTGGCACGCAGCGATTTGGCCATCGTCTTGAGCAGTACAGTCTTGCCGCCGCGCGGCGGAGCAACCACAAGTGCGCGCTGCCCCATGCCCAACGGCGTAATCAAATCCAGTACACGCATGGACGGTGCCTTGATATCCGGATTTTCCAGAATGAGACGTTCGCGGGGGAAGAGCGGTGTCAGACGGTCAAAATCCTTGGGCTGCACATAGTCGGCTGCGGGCACGCCTTCAATCTCCAGAACTTCTCCGGCGTTGATGTGTTTTTCCTGCTTGCCTTTGGCGGGGCGCAGCTTCACCTTGACCAGATTGCCCGGTCGGAGTTGGTATTGTCTGACCAATTCCGGCGCGAGACGAACATCGTCCGCTCCCGGGCGGAAGCTGCGGGACGGGTCGCGGAGCAGGGGCTGGTTGTCCTTGCCGATTTCCAGAACCCCGGTGAGATAAACATTGCTGCCTTCCAACAGGTAGGCACGCACCAGCTCTGCCACCAGCTCCGGCCGCGGCAGGGAGTCTGTGCCACGTTTGGCCGTTGTGGTGGCCAGCACCTGAAGCTCATTGAGCGGCTTGGCGCGCAGTTCATTGAGGTCTATCACCACCGACCGCGCCCGAATGGCTTTCGCTTCCGATGCCAGGTGTGTGTCATAGAACATCTGAATCTGCTGCCGCAGCAGCTCGGGCGACCCCTCGTTCCAGAAAACGGTGTCGGCTCGGTCAATCTTTTGCTGTGTGGGCAGCTGAGAGGCTATCATGGCCTCGGCTACCGGGCGGGTGAAGCCATCGCGGCTCGCCATGCGGGCAATCTGCGTCTCCTCAGAAACCGCCACCACACACACATGGTCTGCGCCGAATTCGACGGGGCTTTCAAAATAAAGGGGAATATCCAGCAGGAAGGTATGCACATCCCCACGCTTGCGTGCTGCACTCTGAGCCTCAAGGCTCATCTGGGCAATCTTGGGGTGAACAATCTCGTTGAGCTTACGGCGGCCTTCCGCATCATTCTGCACAATGTCGCGCAGGTAGTCCTTGTTGACGGCGCCGGAGGCATCCAGGGCATCGGCTCCGAAAGCCGACACCAAATCGCGGGACAGACGTCCCGTCTTCTGCAGGGTTTCCACAGCTGCATCGCAGTCAAAGAGCTCTACACCTTTTCCCCCGATTTCCTGAAGTATACCAACCGCCGTAGACTTGCCGGATGCAATCCCGCCTGTAACAACAATAACTTTCACGCGCACATTCTACCACGTTCCTCCCGCTGCTTCAAGCCGAAAGACTGTTCTATTTTCTTTGTCTTACCTTACGCATTGCCTCAAAAAAAATCGAACCCAACGAGGAAACGCCGTTTCGCCTGCG
>CAYYKC010000078.1:0-11954 GCA_964471605.1 uncultured Akkermansia sp.
CGAAACAGAGGAAAGTCAATAAGAAATCCCGACATCGAAATGCGTTTGCCCTAAAGACGGGCAGAATGCACTTGCAAATCAGGGGGTGGATATGGTAGAGTACAGGAATGCAAGCAGCAGATTTCAAACCGGAGTGGAAGCGTCTGGCCGATTTGCCGGATGCGGAGGGGTTTGCCGGCTCATACGCCGGCGTGAGCAATGGGGCACTCATCGTGACCGGCGGTGCCAATTTCCCGGAGAAACCGCTCTGGGAAGGCGGTCCGAAGCGTTGGACCGACCGTGTGTTTGTGATGCCTGAGGGCAGCATCGGTTGGCAGGATGCCACCCCGCTGCCCAAGCCGCTTGGCTATGGTGCAACGGCTACCCTGCCGCAGGGTATGATGCTCATCGGCGGTTCGAATGCAGGTGGTGCCGTGGCTGATTGCTACATGCTGACCTGGGAGAACGGGGATGTGAGCTGCAAGACCGTAGCTCCGCTGCCCGTGACCCTCACCGGGCATGCTGCCGTGGTGATGGGCCGCAAGGTGTATGTGCAGGGCGGCAGCATTGCCGTGGGTGAGCAGGATGCCGAGAGCCGCATGTGGATTTATGACCCCGCCGCCGATGCCTGGAGCGAGGGCGAGCCGCTGCCCGGTCGAGGGCGTTTCCTGCACCAGATGGCCGTCATCGGCAACACGCTCTACGTGCTGGGCGGTATTGGTATCGTTCCCGGTGAGGATGGCCGTCAGGTACGCGAGATGCTCACCGAGGCCTGGAGTTATTCCGAATCGACCGGCTGGCGTCGTCTGAGCTACTTACCGCACTTCTGCGGAGCCGCTCCCACGCCCGCGCCGGTCATCAACGGCTGCATTTACCTGATGGGTGGTGACGATGCCACCGTCAAGGGCTTCACACCCGCCAATCACCCCGGCTTCCACAATCAGAGTCTCTGCTACTGCCCGGCTGCGGACACCTGGAGCGACTCAGGCGAGATTGCCGTGGCTCGTGCCGTGCTTCCCTGTGCCGAATGGAATGGCCTGGCGGTCATCGTGAACGGTGAGCAGCGCCCCGGTAAGCGTTCCAATCAGGTCTGGGGTGCCAAGCTGCACTGATAACACATACTTTTCGTTATGCTGAAAACACTCGTTCTTCTGGCGGCCATGTCCGCCCTGCCGCTGGCGGCTCAGTGCTGCGGCGGTTGTTGCTCGCACACCCCGGCTGCCACCACGGTGCAGGCACTCCCGGTGGCAGAGAGCCCCATCATTTCCGATAAGGTGGGTCGCGCCGGTATGGTGGCTTCCGTGGTGAAGACCCCGGAGGGACCGCGCATCCTGGCTATCGGCGGTGCCAATTTTCCGAACGCCAAACCGGGTGCCAAGACCCCGGCGGAGCGCGGAGCCAAGGTGTTCTACGATGAAATCCTGAGCATCAATCCTCTGGACGGAAGCTGTGTCGTTGCGGCTAAGTTGCCGTACCCGATAGGCTATGCCGCCCACACGAGCAAAGGCTGCTGCATGGTGATTGCCGGCGGATGCAACATGGAGGGCCACGTGGCCACCGTTACCCGCATCTCGGCAGACGGCAAGACCGAGGCTCTGCCGAGTCTGCCGGTCACCACGGCGTACCCTGCTTTTGTGCAGGCGGGCAGCAAGCTCTATGTGTTCGGCGGTCAGGAAAAGGCCGAATCTGTCACCTGCCTGAGCAAGAGCTATGTGCTGGATATGGCCGCCCCCGATAAGGGCTGGACGGAGCTGGCACCCATGCCGGGCGAGGGGCGCATGCTGGCCGCTGCCGGTGTGTGGCGCGACGGCAAAATCTATGTGACCGGCGGTTGCTCCCTGCATCCGGATGCCAAAGGCGCTGCCGAGCGCACTTACCTGAAGAGCACACTGTGCTACGACCCCGTTGCCAACAGCTGGAGTACCGCCGCCGATATGCCGGAAACCATCGTGGCCCCGGCTACTCCCATGCCGACCACCCCCGGCGGCATGCTGCTGCTCTGCGGTGACCCCGGCAACTTCTACCGCGCCAGTCTGGTCGGTAATGCCCCCGCAGACCATCCCGGTCAGAACAAGACCGTGTACTGCTTCAATCCGCAGACCGGTGCCTGGACCGTTGCCGGGCAGAACAGCGTCGGTATTGCCACCGCCCCGGCCGTCAAGGTCATGGGTACTGTGTTTATCATCTCCGGCGAGACGCATCCCGGTGTCCGCACCCCCGTCATCTCCACTCTCAACACGAAATAAACAACAACACATACTACTATGCCTGAACCTAATCCCGTACTAGCATTCCTGGCCGATCTTACCCCCTGGGTAGCCATCGGTATTGCCGCGCTGTCCATCATGGCCGCCTGTAAAAAAGGGCTCGTCAAGCCGTCCATCCCTCAGAATGCCCCCGTCACCAAGCCCGGAAAGTGGGCATGGATTGCCGTGGCCGTGCTTTGGGTGGTGGTGATGCTGAACTACTTTGACCGCCAGCTGTTGGCGGTGCTGAACACCTCCATGACCGAGGGTCCCGGCTGCATCGAAATGACGCAGGCCCAGTTCGGTATCGTGACCTCCGCCTTCCTTATTGTATACGCCGCGCTGTCTCCGGTGGGTGGCTACCTGGCCGACCGCTTCAGCCGTTCCTTTATTATCATGTGCTCCCTGGTTGTGTGGTCGATTGTGACCTGGATGACCGGTAAGTCTGAGTCTTATGAAGAGCTGGTTTTCTGGCGTGCAATGATGGGCGTGAGTGAGGCCTTCTACATCCCCGCCGCTCTGGCTCTCATCACTGATTACCATCGCGGTAGCACCCGCTCGCTGGCCACAGGTCTGCACATGAGCGGTATTTATGCCGGTCAGGTGATGGCCGGTTACGGTGCCATGATGGCCGGTGACCCCTGCCAGCTTGGCTGGCGCCTCACCTTCGAGGTGTTTGGCTTCATTGGTGTGGCCTACGGTCTTATCGTGCTCTTCTTCCTGCGCGATCCGAAGGCCGAGGAGGCTGCCGTCGCCACCACGGAGGCGACCGCCAAGGAAGCTGCACCTGCTGCTCCCGAATTCACGCTGGGGCAGATGCTCAAGAGTATCTTCACGGGACGCGGGATGTACATGCTGCTGCTCATGATTTCCTTTGCCGGTTTCGCCAACTGGTTCCTGCTGGGTTGGTACCCGCGCCTGTTGCAGGATATGTTCGGCATTTCTGAGGCAGATGCCGGTCCTGCTGCCACCCAGTGGATTAACATTGCCAAGTACATCTCCGTGCTGGCCTGTGCTGTGATTGCCGACCGATGGTACCTGCGTAACAAGAACGCCCGTGCCTATGTGCCCGGTATCGCTTTCTGTATTGCCGGCCCCTGCGTGCTGCTGGCCATGATGTTCGGTGTGGAAATCGGTCTTACTGCCGTGCTGGCTCTCGTGGCCATGCAGGGTGTGGCTCAGGGCTCCATGGATGCCACCCTCATGCCGGTACTGCGCTCCACCATCGATGAGCGTTTCGCCGCCACCGGATACGGCCTGCTGAACCTTACGTCCGTGGGTGCCGGTGCTTTGGTGTCCTGGCTGGGCGGTATGCTCAAGGATGCCGGCACGCCGCTGTCCGCCGTGCTGAGCCTGGCCGGTGTGCTCATGATGCTCTGCGGTATCATCCTCTTCTTCCTGCCCAAGAAAAAGGACGCATAAATTACGGCACGTTTCATTGAATCTCTGATTCTTTTCTCCTGCGGGGGCAAGGTGCGAGCTTTTAGCTTGACTTGCCCCCGCTTTCGCGTCAGAATATCAGCGTGAAGTTACGTTCAATCCCTTTGATACTGATGGCTGCGTTGCCGGTGGTGGCTCAGCAGCCGGAAACAGTTGTTGCTCCGCCCGCTCCGGCTCCGGAACCAGCTGCTCCCGCACCCGAAGTTCAGGCAGAATCTGCCCCCGAAGCGCAGCCCGCGCCCCAACCTGAGCAGTCCGCACCCGTTGCACCTGAACAGGTAGCTCCTGCGCCGGAACAACCTGCTCCGTCCCCGGAGCCTGCACCCGAGCCGGAACCCGCTCCCGCCCCCCAACCTGAGCAGCCCGCACCGGCTCCCATGCCGGAGCCTCAGCCGGCGTCCGCAACCGAGGCTTCCGATAGTCAATCTTCTCTCGTTTCTGCGTATCGCGGTATTGTGAAGGTCGAGGTGGCGGCCAGCTGCCCGGATTATCGCACGCCGTGGCAGACCGGCTCTTTCGGTCGCGGAAACGGCACGGGATTCATGGTGGAGCCCGGGCTGTTCCTGACGAATGCCCATGTGGTGTCCAACGCAGAGCGCATTTACCTGATGCCCTATGCGGATGCCCGCCAGCTGCCAGCGCGGGTGAAATTCATCTCCCATGAGGCCGATCTGGCTCTGCTGGAGGTGGCGGATGCCTCCGCGTTTGCGGATGTGCCGTGCCTGAAGCTGAGCAACGAGCTGCCGAATCTGGAGGACGAGGTGCGAGCCATCGGTTATCCCATCGGCGGTAAGCGTCTGTCCGTCACCCGTGGCATTGTTTCCCGCATCGATTCTATCAAATACGCTCACACCCGGCAGGACGAGCATCTGGCCGTGCAGATAGATGCGGCCATCAACCCCGGCAACAGCGGCGGCCCTGTCCTCAAGGGTGATGAGGTGGTCGGTGTGGCATTTCAGGGATTGCTGGAGGCCAACTCCACCGGCTACATGATACCCGCTCCCGTCATTCATCATTTCCTGCAGGATGTGAAAGACGGCAAGTACGATGGCTACGTGGAGCTGGGTGCTACTTTCAACTCGCTGGAGAACCCCGCCATGCGCCGTCGATACGGGCTGGATGATGCTGCTCCCGGCTGTCTGGTGGCCGATGTGGTGAAAGGCGGTTGTGCCGATGGTATTCTGCAGCCCGGCGATGTTGTGCAGGCTGTCAATGGGCTCACGGTGGATCGCAGCGCCATGATTGAGCTGGACGGCGTGCGTGTCGGTTTGGAGGAACTGGCCGAGCGGGCATTTCTGGGAGATGTCCTGAAGTGCAGCATCCTGCGCGAGGGCAGGGTGATGGAGGTGGAGCTCAAGCCGACTCCTCTCGCTGCATGGAAGGTGATGGGAATGGCTCATGATGAAAAGCCCCGCTACATTCATTTTGCCGGTCTGGTGTTCCAGCCCCTGCATTTCAACGTGATTGCCTCACACGGCATTGCCCCAAGCAGCTTCCTGGTGGAGATGGATGCCTACCTTCAGGGCGGGTTCCGTCAGCACACGGATGTTGTGGCGTTGACCCGCGTGCTGCCCGATGAGGTGAACGCCCGCTTCGATGACCCCGGTCGCCGGATTGTTTCCCGCGTCAACGGTGAGGAAGTGAAAGGTCTGGCTCACCTGTACAGTCTGTTGTATCCGGAGGACGGCAAGAGCCGCCCGGACTACACCGTTATCGAGTTTGCCGGAGCTGCCCGACCGCTGGTGATAGACAACGCCACGCTGGAGACCGCCAACGCCCGCATTTCCCGGAGCTACAGCATTCCTGCTCCTGCACGTTTGAACCCCTGACCCCTTTGCCTGACACCATGTTTCGTACACTGACCGCCATAGCGCTGACCGGCTTGCTGCTCTGTTCCTGCGAGCCCACCCAGCGCACCAACCCCGAAGCGGAGAAAGCCCGCGCGGCTGCCCGTATCAAGGCTCAGCAGGAAAAAGCTGCGGCTGATGCGGAGGCCGCCCGGCTGGCTGAGGAATCCCGCAAAAAAGCGGCCGCAGAAGCCGCCGCCCGCGAGGCCTCGCTGAAGCCCCCTCCTGCGCCGGAGCCCTCCTCCTCCATCCTGCTGGTCAACAGCACCCTCCAGAACTATAAACCCATGCAGCCATGGGAAAAGGAGAATGAACGCAGTGCTCACGCTCTGGGTGTCAGCCTGGGCAACGGGATGGTGCTGACCACCGCCAATGTGGTGAGAGCCGCCACTTACGTGGAACTGAGCCTGCCCGATCAGTCGCGCATGGTTCCGGCACGCGTCCTGCGTGTTGATGAGGGGCTTAATCTTGCCCTGCTCAGCGTGCTGCACGAGACGGATGCTTCCCTCATCGGCGAGCGCGTGGCACTCCAGACCGGAGACCCCCTGAAACAGGGCGATACCGCCGAGCTGGCCGGGCTGGTGGATGGCATGGTGCCTGTGAAAGTACCCATGCAGGTGGAGAGCTTTGCCGTGGATACCGTGCCGCAGCTGCAGCTGCGGGTCGCGCGTCCCATCCCGTCGAATCATGACAGCGGAGCTCCCGTGATGAAGGACGGCAAGCTGGTGGGTCTGAGCATGGATTATGACTCCGACTCCATGCTGCTCAACGTGGTGAATGCGGAGATGATTCAGCGTTTCCTCTCCTCTCAGAACGGAGAGGTCGTGCCGGTGATGGGGCTGCAGTTCGCCGTGCTCAAAGACCCGGTGTTCCGTCGTTACCTGAAGCTCGAACCCAATTCCGGCGGCTTGTACATCAGCAAGGTGTTCCCCGGAGGCTCTGCCGAAGCCGTGGGTATCCGCGAGGGCGATGTGCTCATGGCCGTGGATGATATGCCCATCGACAACGTGGGGCGCTGCAAGCATCCGTTGTACGGCACGCTGGATGCCACGGCGGTGCTGCGCGGGCATAAGCCGGTGGGAGCGGTGATGAACTTCTCCGTCAGCCGTGCCGGGCAGCTGCAGAATTTCAACATGCCGCTGGATCGCAAGGTGATGGAGGCCCGCATCTTCGGTGTGGATAAAGTGGGTGTCCAGCCCCGATATGTCATGTGGGGCGGGTTGCTCTTCCAGCCCTTGACAGAAACCTACCTCAACCACCTGCGCTCCGGCTCCGGCGGTAACCTCCCGCTGGAGTTCCAGAAGCTTGTCAACGACGAGGACTCGCTCCGTGCGGAAGGTATCACGGAGGTTGTGGCACTCACTGCCGTGGTGCCCACCCCCGCTACGCTGGGCTATGATTCCGTGCGTTTCTGCCGTGTGGAGGCTGTGAACGGCAAACAGGTGAAGGATTTTGCCGATTTTGTACGCCTGCTGGATGGGCCGGCTGAGAACGGACTGGTGGAACTGCGACTCAATAAGGCCCCCTTCCGCATCTATCTGGATGTCAATGCCGTAGAATCCGCCAACAGGATTCTGCAGGAAAAAGGTATCTCCCCCCTCCGCGTGGTGGAGCGCTGAATGTTTTTCCACAAATAGCCCGGGAGGTAAGCCAGTGTGCAGAAATGGCATACCGGCTTGCCTACTGCGGCACAAAAGACCAAGGGAGGGAAAGCGATGAATTATTTTGCCCTGGAGTTTATCGTGGGAAGCCGGGCCGAGGTTCATCGGGCTTTTCATGATATGTTGCAGATAATGCATCAACGCATTGCCTCATTCCCTCGTTCTATCATAACAAGGTTTCTCATTCTCTTGTATTGGTCTGGAGGTACAAGCGACACACTAACGAACTGGCTTGGGATGTCTGTCACCACATTCCGCAGGTGTTGTTCAATGATAACAGATGTGCCTTTGTCAACTTTTGCAATGAATATCAGACCTCTCCCATCGTTTTGGGGTCGAAACCGTGTTGGCGCATGCTTCGATTCGGCAATCCTCACGCTTATACCTGCTTTGGCGAGATTCCTTTGTCGTTATCGGATGTCACGGTGTTGTATGAATGCGGATGGAATCCCCGGGCATTCGCCGCATGTGTCAATGAGTTGCAGTCTGGAATGATAAAAGTGGTGCAGTCGTTCGCGGAAGCGGGAATAGGAATGCCGGATTTCAGCATCACCTATTTGATGTGCAAAAAACTGGAAGCTATGGCCATCACAACTGATTCCATGGATAGCGTGCAGCCCTGTCTGCATTTGCTCCTTACGGAAGAAAGGTGAAATGTTGGTCTGGCTAAGAATGGCTTGTTGTGCTGTCAGCGAAATTGACGTTCATAAAGCAGAGCCGCATTCAGTACCACCAGTACAGAGCCGGCATTGTGTACCAGAGCTCCTGAAACCGGCCCCAGTATACCCATGACGGAAAGGGTGATTCCCGCCGTGTTAATCAGCATCGAAACCGTGAGATTAAAGCGAATGGTTCTGAGCGTGGCATCGGCTAATCGCTTCACATAGGGGACACAGCTCAAGTCATCTGTCATAAGGGTGATATCGGCGGCATCGCGGGCTATTTCGCTCCCCATTCCACCCATGGCTATACCTATGTATGCCTGTCGGAGAGCCGGGGCATCGTTTACTCCGTCTCCAAGCATGCAAACGTGTGTTCCCGCCTGTTCATAATCTGCAATGATTTGTAATTTATCCGCCGGCAATAATGAAGAAAACACCTTTTGTATACCGACCTGTCGGGCTATCCTGTCAGCGGCAGCCGAATGGTCACCGGTCAGCAACATGACTTGGCACTTATTGTGTCGCAACTGCTGCACCATGGCCTCTGCTCCAGGACGCAGTTTATCCGTCAGGGTAATTATGCCCGCTAGGGTTTCATTCCTCTTCACGACCAGGGCTGCTTTGCCTTTTTGTTGTAGTGCTGACAGTACGGAAGAGTCGGCGGTGTTCTCATCCGTTACTCGTCCGCAGAATATCCGGTTCCCATCACATGTCGCCTCGACTCCTACGCCGGGTGTCATTCGAAAATCCGTTGTATTCGGTATGCTCAGTCTCAATTGCTGCACATGATGGATGATTGCTTTTGCTATCGGGTGTTCTGAACGGCTTTCCACAGCGGCGGCCATGGTGAGTAATTGCCGGGCGGTCAAACCTTCTTCCAGAGGGATGATTTCACTCACTTCCAGCGAGCCATAGGTCAGTGTTCCGGTCTTGTCTGAGGCAAAACAGGAAACTCGAGCCATGCGTTCCAGTGCCTCTCCGAATTTGATGAGTACGCCGTGCCGGGTTGCCTGGCCGATGGCCGCTATGACGGAGGTTGGGGTGGCAAGCGCCAGGGCACAGGGACAAAATACCACCAGTACTGTTACGGCTCGTTCAAGATTTCCCGTGATGATATAGGCCAATATGGCCAGTATCAGAGCTACGGGTACCAACCATGACGCCCATCTGTCTACCGTACGCTGAAGCGGAGCCTTGCGGGCATCTGCCTCTCGCACCAGGCGGATGAGCTGTTGTAGGGTGGTGTCCTGTGCCGGTCGCGTGGCACAGATATCCAGGCACCCGTGCCCATTGATTGTTCCGGCAAATACTGTATCCCCTGTTTTCTTTTCCACCGGAAGCGATTCTCCCGTCATGGCTGCCTGATTGACCGAGCTTGAACCATCTGTAATCTCTCCGTCTGCGGGGATAATCTCCCCGGGCAATATGCGCAGCACATCTCCGGGCATGACGGAATCTGCCGGAATATCCCGTACCTCGCCGCCTGCCAGCTGTCGGGCTTGCTGCGGCACGAGGCTCACCAGAGAAGCCAGACCCTTGCGAGCCCTGGCTACGGTGATGTCCTCCAGCTTTTCGCCCAGTGCCATGATAAAGGCTACCTCTCCGGCTGCAAACGATTCGCCTATCATGATACACGCTGCCATGGCCATGCTGATAAGCAGAGCAGAGCTGATGCTGCGCTCTGCCAATAACCTTTTCATGGCGATATAAACCAGCGGAATGCCGGATATCACTATGGCCACGTATGCCCCGAATGCTGCCGCTGCTTCTTCTGCCAGCATACCATAGAGGCTTATTGCCAGGCTCGCACCGGATATCGTCACACAAGGCCATGAATTCAAGATACTGATGATGGATTCAATGCGTTTCATTATTTAAGCAAGTGTTTAATTGTTGGGTAAAAAAAAGAAATTACTCATCCGTATGTTCAAGCCCGAGGTCGAGTATGCGCAGGACGTGTTCATCCGCTAGTGCGTAGTAGATGTTTTTACCTTCTCTGCGAGTTTTGACAAGCCGGCTGTGACGCAATATTTTCAGCTGATGAGACACGGCCGGGACACTCATTTTCAGTAGTTCTGCCAGATGCGTTACGCAAAGCTCCCCCTGGTGGAGAGCCCACAGCACTTTCAGCCTGGAGCTATCACCAAAAACCTTGAAGAAATCTGCCAAATCGCAGATATCCTCATCCTGCAGCATGTCTTCTGCTCGCACCTGATTATGCGCACACATATTTCAAGATCGTTCAAACGAGAAGTAACATATTTTTTGCCCGAGCACAAGGGAATTCGGTGTTATGACACTATTTATACATACGAGTCACAAATATTTGGGACACGTGGATTTACGAATGACGAATTTCCCGTCTCCTGCAAGCCCTCGCCGTGTTAGGCAACTTGCGAATTTAAAGTAAGCTGCTTACGCCGACACCGGAATAAACGAACACTTCCGACAATGAATGGGCTGCATGATACCCCGCCATGAGATATTTGACGAAATGTGCCTATTTTTAGTGTATGATGGGGGGCAAAAACCTTTGGGTACATGTGCTATTTATGTCACAGGGGGGGGAGGCAATGCCAAGAAGAAAGCCTGAACGGGAGCTGCGTTTCCGCAGCACCCTTCGGGCTGAGTTTGGCTTAATCAGGACGTGCGAGCTTTTGTATCGCGTGCGCGATTTTCGCGCAGCTTTTTCAGCATGCCCGGTAGGCGGTATTTATGGCCACCGGCTTTGCGAGCAAGAGAGTTATGCACAGAAGGAGAATAGGAAGCAGCCTCATTAGACAGTCTGGTTACATTGTACATCGGCTTCATATCGGCTGCCGCATCCTTGCATACATGCGTTTCATTGGCAAGAGCCGAAGCAAGCGCACCCATCATCAGAATAAGATAAGTCTTCATTTGTTGAAAAGAAAAGAGTAAGAGTGTTCATAATACAAACGGCGAATACAATCTGTATGCTACACACTTATCTTCAATTCAACATGGGACGGCAGAATCCGATACCTCCGATATGGGATACTCTTTCCGGATAACCTTTCCACGGCGGGTATTTATTACTCCGCAGATGTTGGATTCGGAGGCGAGAGAGTAAGAGAGCCATGCAGACTCCGACAACAACACTTACCAACAGGCAACGGAGCAACGCAGCTCGTAACCATGGAACAATATCCAAACCCAGTACCATGTGCCGGTGGTGGTGATGCGGAGATCTTTCTTCCCTGGGCGAGAGATGAGCAACCACATGTTCATGGTGGTGGTGCATGCATTCAAGATGGATTATCACGCCCCCATCGTGGTCATCTTCGCAGATGACCAACACCGAACGCCCGGCGACCAATAGCGCCAATATCAGAAGCAGCGTGGATATGATTTTAAACTGTTGCATGGAGTTCCACCTCTTGGATATTGACACGGAGATGGTTGATTAGTCAACACTAATTGTTTTCTGTTTTTAATTGACTCTGTCCCACTAACCGGGGTCCAACTATCCACACTTTATAATATTTCAGAACAGGGGTAAGAAATATGCGTAGGTCATTTCAACCTACGCAATTAACGGATTATCCAGTTTCTTGTCAAGTTTATTCTTTACAATAAGAAATCTTATTTACTCTTTATAATACAAAAGTTTACGTATTGAGTGTATTGTGTAGAACTTGCTAAACGAGACACTAGTTCCTATCCCCATATCGTTCAGCACTTTATGCAAAAGCACCAAACTGTCTGCTTCAAAGTACATACCATTATAGGTTAGGTAAAATGCCGAACGACCTTCTTCGGCGGCGCAATTTTTTTGCTGTAAAATCTCTGTCATCGGGGCAAAACACGCTTGCGAGTTAGGTTAAGCAGCGGAGTTTTTCGGTTGAGATGAGGCTGCTTTCAGCACCTCAGCCGTTTGTTGAAGCTTTTCAGGCGAAATGTATGCCTTACCATTAAGCCCCTCCCATTCATCGGAGAGATCCATGGCTTTGGCAGTAACGATTCTGAGCAAAGAGGCTTCAGAGGGGAAAATGGAGATAACGTTTGTTCTGCGTTTGAGCTGTCTGTTGATGCTTTCCATGATATTAGAGTCAATTATAATTTGAGGGAAATCTGAATTTTTGTAAAATTTGATTTCGT
>CAYYKC010000079.1:0-11596 GCA_964471605.1 uncultured Akkermansia sp.
CAAAGAAAGCACAAGACCTCACGTTTCTACTACCAGCAGATTTGAAACAGACCCTCATGCAGGAGCTTGCAACAATGAAAGATTGACTTTCAGCGGATTTGCCGTAGAATAGTCGGCGTATGAAGAGAAAACGCGTCGTCATCCTCGGCTCCACCGGCAGCATCGGCACCAGCGCACTCAAAGTGGCGCGTGACATCCCGGAGCGCATGGAGGTGGTGGCACTTGCTGCTCACAGCAGTGTCGACAAGCTGGCGGAGCAGGCGCGTGAGTTCGGCGTGCGCCATGTGTGTATCTTCGATGAATCCAAGGTTGCAGAGCTGCGCGCGCTTCTCCCCGCAGACGTGAAGATTTGTGCCGGGTCGGAGGGGCTGTGTGAGCTGGCCGCACTAGAGGAGGCCGACATGGTGCTGGTGTCTATCATCGGCACTGCCGGGCTGCAACCCACGCTCTGTGCCATAGAGGCCGGTAAAGATCTGGCCATTGCTTCCAAGGAGATTCTGGTGATGGCCGGTGAGGTGGTCATGACGCGAGCTGCGGAGAAAGGAATCAACGTGCTGCCTGTGGATAGTGAGCACAATGCCATCTACCAATGCATGCAGGGCAATCACGGCGGAGCGGAGCAGGTGAGCCGTCTCATCCTGACCGCCAGCGGCGGTCCGTTCCGCACCACCCCCCGCGATCAGCTGGCAAACGTCATGCTGGAGCAGGCTCTCAAGCATCCCACTTGGAAGATGGGGCGCAAGATTACCATAGATTCTGCCACTCTCTTCAATAAGGGGCTGGAAATGATTGAGGCTCGCTGGCTCTTTGACATCCCCATGAAACGGGTGGATGTCATCGTGCATCCGCAGAGCATTGTGCATTCGCTGGTGGAGTATCGTGATGGCTCCATTCTGGCGCAGCTCAGCTCCAGCGATATGTGTTTCCCCATTCAGTATGCTGTCACCTGGCCGGATCGTATCGATAATTCTCTGCCGCACCTCAACTTGGCAGAAATTGCCGCCCTGCATTTCGAAGCCCCGCGTTGGGATGATTTTCCGGCTCTCCGTCTGGCTCGCCATGCCGGACTTACCGGCGGCACGATGCCTGCCATGTATAATGCCGCCAACGAGGTGGCTGTGCAGGCATTCGTGGAAGGACGGCTCAGCTTCCCCGGTATCTGGCAGACAGTAGAGAAAACGCTCGCCGCCGCTACTCCGGAGGATTACCACGGACAGCTGGATATCATTCTCGCCGCAGATGCCTGGGCACGGGAATATGCTGCGACATTGATAAGATGATAGAATGCGTTTTTTCGTGCGGATAATCACCTGCAGCGGTCTCCATGCCTGTTTTTCCTCTTGCATTCGATGTGACTAGATAGTAACATAAGCCTATGTCGTTACTGGAAGTTCTCAGAGCTCTGTTTGAGATTGCCGTGCTCTGGATATTGTTTTACCAACTCTATCGCGCCATCAAGGATTCGCGCGCGGCGGCCATTCTGGCCGGATTGATTGCCACAGTGATATTGGGTTACATTCTCCTCGAATTAACCCATGCCGTTGTGTTGAAGCAACTTGCGGGGCTGATTATCGGGCCGGGCACGCTGCTGGTGGTTCTGTTCCAGCCGGAGGTGCGTTCTGCTCTGGCGAAGTTCGGTTCGAATCGTGTTATTCGGGGACTGCTGAACCGACGGGAAATGAACAAAGACTTCGTTCCGACGGTTTGTGATTCTGTGTCGTATCTGGTCAGTAAGCGCTATGGTGCGCTGATTGCCATTTGTCGTAACAACAACCTTCAGGAATACACCTCATCCGGTACGGAGTTGGACGCGTGCTATACCCGTGAGCTTATCGGTACGATATTCATGCCCAAGACTTTGTTGCATGACGGAGCCGTTATTGTGAATGGTGAGCGGATTGTTTGTGCAGCAGCTATTCTGCCGGTATCCAATCGTGAGCTCAAGGACCGTAGCATGGGATTGCGGCATCGTGCCGGTATCGGACTGGCTGAGGCATCGGATGCGGTTGTCATCATCGTATCCGAAGAGACCGGCGCTGTTTCCCTGGCCGTGGGCAACGTGGTTCAGCGAGACCTCAGTCTGGAACTTCTCTCCGAACGTTTAACTCAACTCCTTTACACACATGCGTCGCAGGAACATAATAAAGAAACTGCTCATTGACAACTGGAAGCCGAAGCTGGTGTGCCTTGTGTGCGCCGTGGTTGTCTGGCTGCTGGTGAACCACCTGCTGGTGAGAGGCGATAGCCCGGAATGGGATATCGATGACATCCGATTTGCTAACCCCGAATAATGCTTTTCGTATGAACCATTATCTTATAGTCGGCACGGATACGAAAGTGGGTAAGACTCATGTGATGTGTGCCTTGTTGAAAGACTTGCAGTCCCGTGGGCGCAGCGCATTGGGAATCAAACCGGTGGAGTGCGGAAGCCGTGCGGATGCCAGAGCATTGCGGGAAGCCGCAGCTTCTCAGATGAGCCTGGAACAGCTCAATCCTGTCTACTTGCGCGCCGGAGCTGATCCCTGTATGGCAGCGGAGTTGGAACTCCGTTCTCTGTCTGCTGGTGTGCTGAAGGAAGCGTATAGTGAGGTTGCTGCGTCTGCTGATGTAATTCTGGTGGAAGGTGTTGGTGGGTGGCTGGTGCCGCTTGCTCCCGGGATTACGCTTGCGGATGCTGCGGAGGTTTTGCAGTTGCCGGTGATTCTGGTGGTGGGGAATCGTCCCGGGGCGGTGAATCATACGCTGTTGACGGTACAAGACCTCAAACACCGAGGATTGGTATGCAAGGGCATCATTCTCAATCACCTGTCGGATGACTGGGACTCGGCATCGCTGACCAATCGAAAGCTCATTGAGGATTTCACGGGGCTGCCTATTCTGGCAGAACTGATATACGGTCAGGATGAGTTGGATTCTTCCATGTTGGATTGAACATGCGCGGTTTTTTCCTGTTGTTGCTGGTTTCATCGTGTATTGCTTTTTCTCAGGAGGAAGTAATCGAGGAGGCTGTGCAGGTAGCGCAGACGGCAGATAGCTGTCGGGCTGCTGCGGAAACGGGGGACGCTGCGGCGCAGTATGAGCTGGCCCGCTGTTATTTCACCGGTGCCGGGGTGAGCCCGTCGTTGAAAAAAGCGCTGGAGTGGCTTCGCAAGGCGGCGGAACAGGGATATGCCGAGGCACAGTGCAATCTGGCAGAGTGTTATGCCGATGGTGTCGGTGTCGAGAAAAGCGCACATGAAGCTGCCGTCTGGTGGGTAAAAGCAGCGCGTCAGAATCATTCCGAAGCCCAGTTCCGTCTGGGGGTTGCCCATCTGGCGGGGAATGGCGTGCAGCAGAGCGATATCCTCGGTCTTGCCTGGCTTAATCGCGTGGCAGCAACGAATCATACGGAAGCATTGTTCCACCTCGGATTCTGCCGGATGAACGGCGTGGGCGGTGTGACGGATGCCGGAGAGGCCGTTAAGCTTTTTCGCCGGGCTGCAGAGCAGGGACATGCACAGGCATCGTACTGGCTGGGGATGTGTATGCTGGAGGGGACCGGCTGCGAAAAGAACCCGGAGGAAGCCGTACAACATCTGTTGAGAGCCGCGGATGGCCTCTGTGATGCAGCCCTTCTGCCGCTTTCCCGCTGCTATGAACAGGGACTGGGGGTGGCTGCGGATGCCGGGCTGGCCTTCGATTGGTGTTGGCGTGCGGCAGAAGCCGGCAGTGCGGAGGCTCAGTACCGCCTTGGACGCTATCTGGAGGAAGGGAAAGGATGCCGACAGAATGCAGACAAAGCGCTCAAATGGTATAAACGAGCAGCGGAAGCAGGACATGCAGAGGCGCAGAACCGATTGAATGTTCTGACGAAGCAGAAACAGGAAACATCGGCAACATAATGAAGTGTCCTGAATCCCTGCTCGAATGGCTTTCCTGTGGCGGTGGCGGATTGTTGCTATTGGTTGGTATCCTGCTCGCTGTTTGCAATTGGTATATACTGATTGTCAATATCCTGCATCAATGGATTCGGAAAGACGGGAAGTATACCTCGCTCATCCCGCTGATACCCGCCGTTTTTATTTGCATCGGGGGCATGCTGTTATCTCCCCGGTTAAATCATCTGTCGTGGTTGTGCCTGTTGGATGTCAGCCTGTTGAACCTCATCTTCCTGCCTGTGTATATAGTATGGCGGGCAGTGGTTCAGCTATGGCGGTAGTCATGAGCAAAAAAACGATGCGCGACGTTCAAATAACAGAAACACCCCACAGAAAAGCGGTAGCACGCATCCGAGACGCTTGTGATGGTGCTTTGGGGACTTTCCGTGGGGTGTTGGTTGTCATTCCTGCGTGTCTCTATCATGGTTAATCCGTTTGCTGGGCAAATCCGCAATAAAATTTGTCCATGAAGACAGAATTTTTTTCCTGATAGAGAGATTCTGCCATGGAATCGGCCAGTCGGATGAGGGTTTGCTGGAGGTTGCAGAGGAAAGGGGAGACGTGGTTGATGGTGCCCGTTCCGGCGTAGTTGGTGCAGCCGCAGGTATTGGTGCAGCGGTGGCGCAGGACGCAGATGCGGCATTCCGGAGTGGCATTGCCGCGTGTGGCGATGTAGTAATGCTGTCGGGCGCGGTCAATGCCGCTGCGGACATCGCCGAAGGTGATTTCCGACTCGTCACCCACGCCGACCATGCGGGAGCAGGGGAAGAGTTTCCCGTCCACGGAGACGGCAATTTCCTGCTCGCCGATGCGACAGTGGTTGCAGAACTCCTTTCCCGCGTATAAATAACTGCGGATTTTGCCATCAATGGCTTCCACCCGCATGGGTTGACCCATGCGGTATGAGTCTGTGATGTCGCTCACCATTCCTTCCAGCTCTTTCGTAAGCGATTCAAATTGCTCGTCTGTCCACTCGCTCCAGTAGTCGAAATTCAGCCCTATATCCCCACGATAACGCTCGTGCAGCCAGCGCACCCCCTCCCGCAGGTAGTGATGGTTAGCCGGATTGACCACGCAGATGACCTTGCTGCGCAGTTTCGGGAAGCTGTTGATGCGCTCCAGCGCTTCCTGTACGGCGGCGTGGCTGCCGCGCCCGTCGGCAAAACGGCGGTTGATGTCGTGCATGGCGGGTGAACCATCCAGCGAGAGCCCGATGAGGTAGTCCCGCTCAGCCATCCATTCCAGCCTGGCCTGTGAGAGCAGGGTACCATTGGTGGTGATGCCGTAGCGCACGGGAATGTTGCGTGCAGCAGCTCGGGCAGTTAGGTATTCGTGGCAGTGTTGCAGCAACTCCCACTCCATCAGCGGTTCTCCGCCGAAAAAGGAAACATCCAGCCTGCCGGAAGTGCGCGCCGCTTCTTCCAGACCCAGGTCGATGCCCCGCTCAGCCGTTTCCCGAGTCATGGCGTGGGCATACTTGCGCCCGGCATAGCAATAGCGACAGCGCAGGGTGCAGTCGTGCGTCAGACACAGCGTGAGCAGGAGCGGACGACTCATGGGGCAGCCTTTCTTCCGGGAAGCCGCTGAGTATCGCTGTCGGCGGGAGCAATCGGAGTTTCTCCGGGCTGCAGCTCATCGACACCCGTCGGCAACACCATTCCCGGGGGCGGGAGCGGAGCCCCGCCTGTAGGCTGCGGTTGCTGCTGGCAGGCAGACAAAACAGCGGCGGCTGCGACCGCCGCCGGATAGAAAACTGGTTTTTGTTGGGTAAGGGCTTTTATCTTCATCGTGTTGTAGGAACGGGTGCTTAGAGATGTCAATCTTCGGAAGAATCAAGTTTCTCCTCCGGGGCCTCCCCATCGTCTATCTGCGGCAGCTCGCCCAAGGGAAATATCTCAGGAGTTGGGGTTCTCATGATGACCATCTCACCCGGCACAGCCTGACTGGGAATCTTCTGATTTGAGCCAGCCTGTACTTGTTTCTGCTCTTCTGCCTCCCATTTTTTCTGCATTTCGGGAGTCATGGGCACATCGCCGCCGAGCTTCTGCTCACAGCCGGGGAGCAGCGTGCTGCCCAGAGCCAGAGCGACGGAAATGGCCGATTGCTGAGTCAGTACAGGACGAATCTTCATGGCGTTATTGTAGCATGCGGAGCTGGTTTAGCAAGTTATTTATCTTGCGATAGCATCAGCATGTAATGACCGTGTCCAGTCTGGCCACGTGAATTTCGCCATCGTGGCAGGCTTCCAGAGCTTCTTTCATGGCCGCAGAGCATTCTTTTTCGCCGTGCACCAGATAAACCTTGCTCTTCCTGCCGCCGGTGGAGCGGAAATATTGCAGCAGTTCATCGTGGTCTGCATGGCCGGAGAACGAATCAAGCGATTTGATGCGCGCGCGCACCGGGAAGAGATCGCCGAGGATACGGACTTCCTGATCCCCGTTCATGATGCGGCGTCCTAAAGTATTGGCGGCGCAGTAGCCCACGAAGATGACGGTGTTGTTGGGGCGGGAAATACCGTTTTTCAGGTGGTGGAGGATGCGCCCCGCTTCACACATGCCGGAGGCGGAGATGATGATGGCCCGTTCGTGCATGTGGTTGAGCTTCTGCGATTCGGAGATGGTGCGCACCATGTGGAGCTGTTCGAAGCCAAAGGGGTCGCGCTCATCAAAGAGAAAATTGTATACCTCCTTGTTGAAGCATTCCGGGTGCAGTCGGAATATCTCCGTGGCGCTGACCGCCATGGGACTGTCGACGTAGACCTGATAATTGGGCATCTTGCCGTTGCGATAAGCTTTGTTGAGAATATAGAGCAGCTGCTGGGTGCGCTCCACGGCAAAGGCGGGGATGTAGACGTTGCCTCCCCGTTTCATGGCCTCGTGGACTTCCTGGCAGAACGACTGGTCATCGCGAGGCGGGGCTTCGTGGTAGCGCCCGCCGTAGGTGCATTCCATCAGCATGATATCCACATCCGGCACTGGTACAGGGTCTTTCAGCAGTTCGTTGTTGCCGCGCCCGATATCTCCGGAGAAGAGCAGGCGCTTGTGCTGCCCGTCATCGTGGTCATCAATATCCAACACCACCTGAGCCGCACCCAGAATATGCCCGGCATCGTAGAAGGTGAGGCTGACCCCGGGAGCAATGGGGAAGGCCATTTCATAGCCGATGTTGATGAAGCGGCGCAGGCAGAGCTCCGCGTCCTGCTCAGTGTAAATGATTTCGGCCACGCTGCCCTCGCCGCCCTTGCGCTTGTGCATCTTATTGAGGAATTTGCAGTCGCTTTCCTGGATGCGGGCAGAGTCTGCCAGCATCACCTGGCAGAGGTCGCGTGTGGCATGGGTGCTGTAGATAAAGCCGCCGAAGCCTTTCTTGACCAGGTTGGGCAAGTTGCCGGAGTGGTCGATATGCGCGTGCGACAGCACCACGCAGTGCACGGATTTCGGGTCAAAGTAGGGGAAATCGCGGTTGATGCGTAACTGGTCCTCGCGGTGACCCTGGTACATCCCGCAATCCAACAGAATTCTCACGCCGTTCACCTCCAGCAAATGCTGGGACCCCGTAGTCGTTTCAGCTGCTCCGCAAAAATGTATCTTCATCACTATGTAATCTAACGGATGGATGCATGATTTTCAAGAAAAAAGTGCTCCGAAATGATTAAGAAACAAAAATAAATATTATCCTGTCACAAAAACCCCCTTGACTATCTCCCGATATGTTGTATTCTGAACCGCATGAAGCGAAAGAGTATTGCCGGTATCGGTTGCGGGTCTCGTACCCGCACATACATGAAACTCGCCATGGAATACCCGGAGCGTTTCCGCATCGTAGCGGCCGCAGACCCGGTGAGGGTGCGTGCGGAGCAGGTGAGGGATTTTGCGCCCGAATCCGAGCGGGACGAGGTGAAGATTTTTGCCAATGCAGATGAGTTCCTCTCTCAGCCGAAAATGGCGGATATGGTTATCATCGGTACGCAGGATGATTATCATTTCGAACCCTGCAAACGCGCACTGGAGCTGGGGTACGACGTTCTGTTGGAGAAACCCATTTCCCAGACGCTGCGCGAGGTGCTGGAGCTGCGTGACCTGGCGGCAAAGCTGGGTCGCCGAGTGGCTATCTGCCATGTGCTGCGCTACACGCCTTTCTACAATGCCATCCGTAAGGTCATCCGCAGCGGCGAACTGGGAAAAATCATGACCTTCAACGCAAACGAAGGCGTGGGTGCCTGGCACTTCGGCCATTCTTTCGTGCGCGGCCATTGGGGCAACAGCGTCAAATCCACCCCCATGATTGTGGCGAAATGCTGCCATGATATGGACATTCTGCACTGGCTCATGGAGCAGCCCTGCGAACAGGTTTCCAGTTTCGGTGAGCTGTCATTCTTCCGCAAGGAAACGCTGACGGAGCCCCGTCCCCTCCGCTGCACGGATTGGACCACCCCCATCGGCGAAGATCCGTGGGATGCCCGTAAATACATCACGGATGATTCCTGCCGCCGCTGGCTGCGTATGGTGATGGATGGTGCGGAAACAGCCACCCCGGAAGAGATTACCGAATGGCTTCGCACGTCCCCCTGGGGACGGGATGCTTTCCAGTGTGATGATAACGACCAGCCTGACCATCAGGTAGCTATCATGAACTTCAAGGGTGGCATCACGGGTACATTCACCATGACGGCGTTCGAGGAAGGTCGCCACATCGAAATCTACGGCACGAAGGCCAAGCTGCGAGCCGGTGCTTTCTACAAGGAAAACGGCCCGGGCGAAATCACCATCACGGAGCATTTCAGCAAGAAAATGCGTCAGGTGGAAATCGAAACACCCGATGGCGGCTATGCCGGACACGGCGGCGGTGACTGGGGGCTGGTGAATCACCTCTACGATGACATGTTCGTGGTGGGTGATACGTCCCTCATGACCACGCCTATTGAGGCCTCGGCTCATTCCCATGTCATTGCCTTTGCTGTGGAGCATGCCCGCCGCAGCGGTCAGGTGGTGGATATTCAGGAGTTCGAGCGCAAGGTTCTTTCCGGCGAACTGAATTATTGATATTTTCGCGAAGCAAAACGGGTGTATCCGGTTCGTTCGGCATTTGCCGGGCGGCTGGATGCACCCGTTTTTTCTGACATCCTGCGGGTGATGTCCGATTGGGGGCTTGCTCCGCCCGCCCCCTGCGGCGTAGAATAAGGGGCAATGATACGCTTCTCTCTGTTCGGGGTGTCGGTAAGCATCCATCCTACCTTATGGCTGACTCTGGCCGTACTGGGGGGCGTGTTGTCCAGTACCGGTATACAGGATTTGCTGAGCGTATCGCTTTTTGTGGTGGCCGGATTCATCTGCCTGTTGTCGCATGAGATGGGGCATGCGCTCGTGGGGCGCTTCTTTGCCGGGAATTGTCCGGATGTGCATCTGGCATGGCTGGGCGGTGATTGTTCCCATGAGGGGGCGAACTTCACGCGTATGCAGGGCGTTCTCATGACGATTGCCGGGCCTGCGGCCTCCCTGTTGCTGGGAATCCTGTCGGCCTTGGTTCTCTGCCTGTATGTGGGTGATTTTTCGTTCGGTCTGTATTTATCGCGCTACTTTTTGTTCAATGTGATACCGGGTGAGGCGCTGCAATCCTGGCCGTATATGCCGCTGGTGTTCTTCTGCAACATGATAGCGGTGTCATTCTGGTGGACTGTGCTGAACCTGCTGCCTATTTTTCCTCTGGACGGCGGGCAGATTATGCATGGGCTGATGCGTTCCCCCAGACTGATGCACAGCGTCAGCCTGTATGTGGCGGTCACATTGTTTGTGGTATTCAGCACCCTGGGTATGTGGGTTGCCTGCCTGTTTATGCTGGCGCTTTCCGTGCTCAACTATCGTTTTCGCATGCAGGCTCCGTACTGAATGATGCTTTATCATTGACTTTTTTTCAATAATAACTAATATCTCCGACATGGCTCAACAGAATGCAATATCCCCCACCCGCGCGGAAAACTTTCCCGAGTGGTATCAGCAGGTGATTAAGGCCGCCGATATGGCGGAAAACTCCGAAGTACGCGGCTGCATGGTTATCAAACCGTGGGGCTATGCCATCTGGGAGCTGATTCAGCAGCAGATGGATGCGGAATTCAAGCGCACCGGTCACACAAATGCCTATTTCCCCATGCTCATTCCTGTCTCCTATCTGGAAAAGGAAGCGGAGCACGCAGAGGGCTTTGCCACTGAGTGCGCCGTGGTGACTCACCACCGTCTGGAAGCTGTCAAGGACCCGGAAACCGGCAAGACCCGCATGATTCCCGCCGGTGAGCTGACGGATAAGTATGTGATTCGTCCCACTTCCGAGACGGTGATTGGTGCCGCTTTCTCCCGCTGGCTGGAATCCTATCGCGAGCTTCCCATCAAGGTGAACCAGTGGTGCAATGTGATGCGCTGGGAGATGCGCCCGCGTATTTTCCTGCGTACGGCTGAATTCCTGTGGCAGGAGGGCCACACTGCCCACGAAACCCGCGAGGAGGCAGAGGAGGAGACCGCCGTCATGCACAAGGTGTACGAGGACTTCCAACGCGATGTGCTCGCAGTTCCCTCCATCCCCGGTGAAAAGACGGAGCATGAACGCTTCCCCGGTGCCGTGCGTACCTTTACCGTGGAAGCCATGGTACAGGATCGTAAGGCCATTCAGGCCGGTACATCCCACTTCCTCGGCCAGAACTTTGCCAAGGCTCAGAATATCAGCTTTGCCGGTCGCAACAATGAGCGCCAGTACGCCTGGACCACCTCCTGGGGTGTTTCCACCCGCATGATTGGCACGCTTATCATGGCTCATTCCGATGACGATGGTCTGGTATGCCCGCCCCGCGTGGCACCCCGTCAGGTGGTCATCATTCCCGTCACTCCCAAGGCTGATACGCGCGATGCCGTCATCGCCCACTGCGAGCAGCTCGCCGCCCGGCTCTCTGCTCAGTCCTTCCACGGTCTCCCCATTCGTGTGCAGGTCGATACCCGCGATATCAACGGCGGCATGAAGAAATGGGAGTGGATTAAGAAAGGCGTGCCCGTTCGCGTAGAAATCGGCCCGCGCGATTTGGAGAAAGGCTCCGTATGCGTGTGCCGCCGTGACAAGGCCGCCAACGAAAAATCCTTTATTGACGAATCTGCCTTTGCAGACGGTATCACCGCTCTCCTGCAGGAGATTCAGGACTCCCTGCTGCAGCGTCAGCTGGATTTCCGCGACAGCCACATCCGCCCCTGCGATAATCTGGAGGACTTCAAGACCAACTTCGCCGGAGAGGGCGATGCCGACTGGCTGCTCTGCCCTTGGGACGGCACGCCGGAGGAAGAAGAAGAGCTTGCCAAGAGCCTTCGCATCTCCATCCGCTGCATCCCCCACGGCGAGATGGGCATCGGCCCGGAAGCCCCCTGCATCCTCACCGGCCGTCCCACCACCCGCCGCGTGCTCTGGGCTCGCAGCTATTGATACCCGGCGAATTATCTCACCCTTTTTATCGCCTCCACCTTGCGGTGGAGGCTTTTTTTTGCCCATCAGCGCCCGCACCAATACTCTTTTCCCTGCTTTACCTGCGGCAGATTCAGATAGCGAGAGCGCAGTAAATCCGTGCTGCGGTGTCCCATTTCCAACTGCAACACCCCCAAATCCCGGAAATACGCCGCATGGTAACTCGCGAAGGTATGCCGGCACAC
>CAYYKC010000080.1:0-11534 GCA_964471605.1 uncultured Akkermansia sp.
TTCGGAGACTTTTTGGGAGACTTTTGGGCGTTGCTTTTGTTTTTACACTTTTCAACGCCTTCCCGACAATATTTGGAAATTTTGAGTCCCAGCTCCTTTTCCATTTTGTTTTTATTGCAGGTTTTCATCAGATGAGAATGTCCGATGATGAGGATATCTGCCTCTTGGTCCAAACCATAATAATGTTCCAATCCCTTTTGAAAAAAAACGGAAACCATCCAGTCCAAGGTTATCAGAATAGCCAGAAAAATGACTGTTCGAAGAGCTTTTTGTTTCATTATCAGAATTGGAAATATACGAATTTTTCAGAGCTGACGGCAAACAGGGAGATGACTGTTAACAAAAAGGCAAAACCGATGGATTGTAGTAACCAGTGCCTTGGAACTTTGTTGGTATACAAACACCATTCTGTCACAATAAACAGGAAAAATATAAGTAACATAAGCAATGAAGTCATGGAAACAGAGATGATGGAGCTCAGCGGTAACCAGGACGCAGAAAATATTTTTGCAATAATTCGGCAGGCATCGGCAGCTTCCGGAATCCGGAAAAATATCCATGCCAAGGTAATCCCTACGAACACTACGATACGATACAAGCCCCATTTGTCCCGAAAACCGAAAAAGTGTTCGGCCAGATACATAGCGCCATGAATGCTACCCCATATGATGAATGACCAAGTGGCCCCATGCCATATACCACTCAACAAAAAAACTGCGGAGATATTCAATATCCATCTTGTTCGGGATACACGATTTCCACCCAGAGAGATATACACATATTCGGTAAACCAACTTGTCAGCGAGATGTGCCACCGCCGCCAGAAATCTTTTATTGATGTGGCAAAGTAGGGGAAATTAAAGTTATCTGTCAATCGTATGCCCAGCATACGACCACTCCCCAATGCCATGGAGGCATAGCCGCTGAAGTCGCAGTATATCTGAAAGCTGTACAGAACTGCGGCAAGCGCCAATGCTCCTGCGGGAGCCTCTGCTCCTTTGGAATAGACGGAGTCAACCCATTCAGCCAGACGGTCTGCCACAACTATCTTTTTGAATAGTCCCCAGACGAAGTGTTGTAAGCCGATAACAATGTTGTCCCAGTTGATATTGAGTTTTTCGCGGAGTTGTGGAATAAGATTGCGCGCTCGTTCAATGGGACCTGAAAGAAGTGTTGGGAAAAAAGCGGTGAAAAGAGCCACATCAAGAAGAGAAAAAGCCTCTGTTATCTTTCTTCGGTATATATCCAGCGAATAGGTTAATGCCTGAAATGTGAAGAAAGAAAGACCAATCGGCAGCCAGAGACATTGTGTGTAAAACGGAGCGTATTTGAGGACTATCAGCGGTAGGAGTGAAAGAATGATAACCAGACTGATGAGAACCTTCCTTGTTTTGTCGGAGTCGCACGTCCGGCATAGCAATCGACCACCAATAAAGTTAACTAGAGTGACCCAAACAAGCAATATCGGGTAACAGATATTCAGATTGGCATAAAAACCATAAGATGCGAGCAGCAAAACAGTATTTCTTATTTTTGTTACGCCTACTGCATTCAGGGCGTATGTGATCACAAATGCCAGTAAAAAAAATACAGCGAATTCAGGTGTGTTGAATAGCATGCTTTTTTGAAAAATGACGGATTAAAAGAAATGGTGCTCACTTCGGTGCGATAATTAACGCTACCCCGCGAGAGGATATTGTATTTCAAATGCGATGTCCAGCAAAAATTGACGTAATTGCTCGTAAAACAATTTTTTGTGCACTTCGTATCTTAGTTGAGAGAAAGTTAAAAAAAAGAGATTAAATGTTATATAGAGTATTGAAAATAAGCATAAATGAATCTATCGCATTTGAAATGCGATTAAATTGGGCTTGTTCATGTTTCGGTGGCGTAGTATACTGGTCGCATGTCGATTTCTGAAGAACTTTTTGAGAGGGCTTGCAGGGTGATACCCGGTGGGGTGAATTCCCCGGTGCGGGCGTTTCGTCGGCTGGAGAGAGCGCCGTTTTTCGTGACGCGTGCTGCGGGGGCGCACCTGTGGGATGAGGATGGAAAGGATTACATCGACTACGTGGGTACCTGGGGGCCGGCTATTCTGGGGCATGCGCCGGAGGGTGTGATTTCAGCCGTGCGGGAGGCAGCTCTCGCCGGGTTGGGCTATGGTATCCCCACGCGGGTGGAGGTGGAGATGGCGGAGACGGTGTGCCGCTGGCTGCCGTCCGTGGAAAAGGTGCGCATGACCAACAGCGGGACGGAGGCTACCATGAGCGCCATTCGTCTGGCACGCGGTTACACGGGGCGGAAATACATCATCAAGTTTGCAGGGTGTTACCACGGGCACTCGGATGGGCTGCTGGTGGCGGCGGGGAGTGGTGCGCTCACGCACGGCGAGCCGGACAGCGCCGGCGTGCCGCAGGAGTACGCCTCGCTCACGCTGGTGCTGCCGTATAACAACCCGGAGGCGGTTCGGGCCGCCTTTGCTCAATACCCGGGACAGATTGCCGCCGTCATTGTGGAGCCGTATCCGGGCAATGCCGGCTTCTACCTGCCGAAACCGGGGTATCTGGAGTTCCTGCGCGAGATAACGGCGAAGGAGGGCACGGTGCTGATTTTTGATGAGGTGATGACCGGATTCCGCATCTCTCCCGCCGGGGTGCAGGGCAAGCACGGCATTATGCCGGATTTGACCACGCTGGGCAAGATTATCGGCGGCGGACTACCGGTGGGGGCATTCGGCGGGCGGCGCGACATCATGGATTGCGTATCGCCCCTCGGTGGGGTATACCAGGCCGGTACCCTCAGCGGCAATCCTGTGGCCATGGCGGCGGGGCTGGCGCAGTTGCGGCAGCTGGAAGCCTGCGACGGTTATACTCGTCTGGAACAGCTGGGTGCCCGACTGGAGGAGGGCGTGCGCCGCGTGTTGCATGACGCCGCCCTGCCGCTGACCTTCAAGCGCTGCGGGTCGATGTACTGCCTGTTCTTCACCACGCAGGATGTGTATGATTTGGACTCTGCCATGAGCGGCAGCTTTGATATGTTCCGCACCTATTTCCTCAGCATGCTGGAGCAGGGGGTTTACGTAGCCCCCTCGCCTTATGAGACCGGCTTCATCTCCACCGCTCATTCGGAGGCCGATATCGATGCCACCGTGGCGGCCATGAGCCGCGCTCTGGCGGCGGTGAAAGCCGTGTGACCGAAAAAAGGGTGGCAAATACGCCGAAATGTGCTATACTGAGCCCGCAACAGCTTTTTAACAGCTTATGAACATCGATTTCGAGAAGAGCGGCGGCCTGGTGCCGGCCATTATTCAGGATGCCCGCACGGCCAAGGTGCTGATGCTCGGTTACATGAACCGTGAGGCCTACGACAAGACGCTGGAGACGCGCAAGGTCACCTTTTTCAGTCGTTCCCGGCAGCAGCTGTGGGTGAAGGGTGAGACCAGCGGCAACTTCCTGGAGCTGGTCGATATCCGTGTGGACTGCGATAACGACACCCTGCTGGTGCAGGTGAACCCCGTCGGCCCCGTCTGCCATACCGGCACGGATACCTGCTGGGGCGAGGTGAACGAGGCTTCCCCCCTCCTGTTCCTGAGCGAGTTGCAGGATTTCATCAACAAGCGCCGTGAGGAGATGCCGGAGGGCTCCTACACCACCTCCCTCTTCCGCGATGGCGTGAACCGCATGGCTCAGAAAGTGGGTGAAGAGGCGCTGGAGGCCTGTATCGAGGCCGTTAACGGCACGGATGACCGCCTGCTTTACGAGGCTTCCGACATGTTCTACCACCTCATCGTTCTGCTGGCCTCCAAGGGACTCCGCATTGAGCAGGTGGCAGAGGAGCTGGTCACCCGCCACAAGCCGGGTTGGAAGAAGCACTGATGGGGAGTTTGCCCATCTGTTGGAAAAAATCTTGAACAAATCCCCGCTCCGGGGAGTCAGTACCGTATCAGTCCTTTCGGGGCGCGGTGAAGGAGAGAGCGCCGCCGCCCCACACCAAAGAGAGGATTGAGTTTCATAGGTAGTAAGTTGGACGCGCGCCGTGGTAGTAACCGCGGCGCGCGTTTGTTCACTCTTCGCGCCGCAGGTTGTTACGCAGTTTTTCAGAACCGTGGAAATCAGCTTCCTGCAGTTTAATGAAGCCGGACATCAGAGTGTTCAAATCGAGCTTGTTATCGCGGACAATCTGCGAAAACTCTGCCTCACTGAGCCAGCGCAGGCCGTTCATCTGCTGCTGCGCGAGCTGCCGCAGAGGCGGGATGAGGTCGGCTGCGGCATCTGCGGTAGCTTTGTCATGAACGCCCTCCACCACGGCAGCCAGTTGTTGCATGGTGCCGATGAGTTGCTCTGCCGCATGCCGCACATCTGCCTCTGAGCGAAAGGGCACAATCGCGGAGATATCGAACCACTGGTGAAAACGGTAGCGTAACCCGGCGTTGCCCTCCGTGGGAATGATGTCAGCACAGAGGTGAATGTAGGCTTTCCCGTCTGCAAAGATTTTTTCACTGTAAAAGACGCTGGGTTCCAGCCCCGCCCGGTCGAACGGCGTGCTGTCCGAGTAAATAAGTCGTACGAAGAGAGAGCAGAACTCGGCCTGGCCTATATCCGGCATGCTTTGGAGCACCCAGGCTGTTTCACGGGAGAAACCGGGGCCGGCTATGTTGCTCCACTCCGGTATTTCTTTCAGCGAGGCCTGTGCCATATCTGAAAACTGCTGCAGGATGTCCTCGGGTAACTCCTGCGCGGGCAGGGAGTGTGCCGGATTCGACAGAATGGCCTCTGCCAGAGCCTTGGAACCGTAAAAATCCGCAAAGAGAAGACGATGAAAGTCTTTTTCCGCAAAAGAGCGGCCGAGTTGCATGTCCTGCAGGAGTTCCTGAATATAGTCGGCATCAATTTGTTCCAGCTCCGAGTAGATGTGCTGCCAGGCTGCAATCTGCTCTGCTAAAGCATCAGCCGATGCCTTGTCGCAGACCGTGGGCAGGCGATCCAGCACGGCGCGATACATTTGCAGGAGCTTGTGAACCGCTGCCTGCTGGGTGTTCGTTAATTGCTGCGGCTGTTGTTCGGTTGGTTCTGCCGCGCTGATCGCTTGCGAAGTCGCTGCGCAAAAGATCGGGCAGAGAATGGATATTGTGCGCTTTTCATAAGGAATATGTGGATGGTGTGATTAATGTTCACTGCGGAGAATACCCAGGATAAACTCCTGGAACTTTTTGTTCATACGGGTGATGCCGTAGAAGGCCATGATGGCGCGGAGGTGTTGTTCGCAGCCGTTGAGGCAGCAGAGATGGGCGCGCAGCTGCTCGGCCAGCAGGCGGAACTCGGAGGCGGGGATTTCTGTCCAGTCGCGGGTGCTGCGGGTGCGGAGCCGGGCGACGGGGGTATCCGGCAGACGCAGGTTGCGGTCGGTCCCTCCGTCCGGGGTGGGTTCGCCTGTGGAGGCCAGTTGGCCGCTGCGCAGCAGGAATTCGATTTTGGAGGTGGCGATGGCGCGGGCTGAGGCGTTCATGATGGTGCCGGAGAGTTTTCCTATGCGGCTGATGACGCGGCTCTGCAGGACGGGTCCTTCCTGCTGCACCAGCTCCAGGAGGGCGTCGGTGAGCGTGTTGTCGCGGATGCGGCTCAGGTGGGGGAGCTCTCGGGTGTATTCGCGGTACTCTTCGCCCACGGGAGCCGGGGCTGCGGGCTGAGCCTCCACGGGGGCGGCGGGTGTTTCCTGTGCTGCGACTGCGTTTTCCGCAGACTCAGGCAACAGGGAGGGCAGCTCCGGCGGCTCCGGTGGGCCGGCGGTGACCCATTCCCGCAGTTGGGCATCCACGGTATCCAGACAGCCCTGCGGGTTGCGCCACCAGTCGAGCGACCAGAGGCGCAGCAGTCGCCAGCCCAGCACATTCATGACGCTGCCGCGCAGTACATCGCGGTCGCGGGCGGTGTTGGCTCCGGCGTAGCCCGGGCCATCCAGCACGATGCCGGCCAGCATGGCTCCCGGAATGTCCGGGTGATGCACGGCGAGGTCCACCCGGTAGCCGGAGACACCCAGATTCACGGTGCAGTTCCAGCCGCGGGATTCCAGCTCGCGCCGGACGGCGCGGGTCAGCTGTTCCGTGTCAGCGGAATCCGACGACCGTGTGCTGAAGAACTTGCCGGCACCCATACGGGCGCATTCCAGGAAGCTGCGGAAGTCTGCCGCACCTCGGGCTCGGGTGCGGTTCAGGTCGATACTTTCCGGTTTGAGCGAGGTAAAGACGTGCATGCCGTTGCGGGCGCGGGTGATGGCCACGTTGAGTCGGCGCTCGCCGCCCACCAGGTTGAGCGGGCCGAAGTTCATGGACACGAGCCCCTGTTCATCCGGACCGTAAGTGGTGGAGAAGTAGATAACGCCGCGTTCATCGCCCTGCACGTTTTCGAGGTTTTTGACGAAGATGGACTCGCTGTTGGATTCGGAGAAATAGGGCTCCAGCGATTCATCCTTTGCCCGTTCTTCTTCCAGCATATCTTCAATGAGCCGCTGCTGCTGCATGTTGAAGGTGACAATGCCGATGCTGGAGGCCTCCGTATAGCGGAATCCCGGGCTGCGGAGGGTGGTCAGCACGTGGTCCACGAGGGCGCGGGCTTCTTCCGGGTTGATGCGTTTGCCTGTTCCGCGTTGGTAGATGCCGTTTTCTACATAGTGGTATTGCAGCGCCGTGTCCGTGGAAACCGGGGCGGGGAAGGTGGTGAGCTTTCCGTCGTAGTAGTGGTGGTTGGAGAAGGCAATGAGGCTTTCTGCCTTGCTGCGGTAGTGCCAGGTGAGGTTCAGCTCCGGGATACCGCAGGCGCGGCATTCGTCCAGGATGCTTTCCATGTCGTGTTCCACCTCGCTGTCGTCGTCGGCATCCTCCTTGCTGCGGGTAAAGAAGCTGGTGGGGGGCATCTGGCGAGGATCGCCCACCACGATGGCGTTTTTGCCGCGAGCCAGCGCACCGATGGCATCCCAGACGGGAATTTGGGAGGCTTCGTCGAAGATGACAACATCGAAGGGGGCAGATTCCGGCGTGAGGTATTGGGCCACGGAGAGCGGGCTCATGAGCATGCAGGGCTTGAGCAGAGCGGCGGCATTCGGCACGGTTTCCAGCAGCTTTCTCAAGGGCATGTGGGCGCGCTGTTTGGCGATTTCGCGCTGCAGAACGGCGATTTCCCGCCCGTACTCTGCGATGCCGGCGGCGCGTTTGGCCAGCAGCTCGCGCACGTGGGCGGTGGTGAGCCGGAGCAGGGAGGCATCCTGTTCGGCGTAGCGGTCGATGGTATCCTCGTGGGCGCGGGGGGTGAATTCGTTGAGCACGGCCACGCTGTCGGCAGCGGCGCGGAGCCTGCGGCGAGCCAGATTTACCCGCAGGGCGGTTTCCAGATGTTGAGGCTCAACGGTTTCGTTGCGCAGCTGCTCCGCGAGGGCATCGGCTCCGGCATTGCGGGCTTCCTCTGCCACCTTGTTCCAGAGGGTGAGCTCGCGCCAGCGGGGCCGCTGTTCCAGCAGGCTGCTCCAGTCGGTATCGTGCTGCGGCAAATCCTCCACCGGGCAACGGATGAGGCCGGAAACCTCCAGCTCCAGCGCAGAGTAGGCATCATCGAGCTGCTTCCAGACCTCCAGCTGTGGACGGAGAGAATCCTGCAGCGCGGGGGAACCCAGCAGGCGCTGCACGAGCGCCGGCGGGAGGGAGCCGTGCGCGGCGTGCCCCGCCAGCTTGCGGGCGTGGGTCAGTACCTCTGCCGTGGTGTCGGTTCCCTGATGCAGTACCTCCATTTCCGGGGAGGTGGTGCGGAGGATATCGGCTCGGGCAGCCTTCATGGCAAGAAGACGCTCAAAATCGTTCCGGCAGTCCGGGGTATTCGGGCTGAATGCCAGTACTTGCAGGTACTTGCGCGCCTTGCGTATCCCGAAGAAGCGGAAGATGAAGTTGGAGAGCTGCGCTTTCTTCCATCCGGCGTAGCGGAGCTCCAGCTCCGCGTCATCCGGGGCACTCTCCGGGTAGGGGAGGGAAAGCCCGGCGGCCTGCTCGCGGTAGACAGCGGCAGCAGATACGATTTTTTCCATCCTCACCAGCGTGGAAGAGGCGTGAGCCGGGCAGAGACAACTGTAGTCGGCGCTTTTGCGGCCGCATAACCCGCTGAACAGACCGCTGAGCGCGTAGGCTGCCTCCGGCGGCAGGTCTGCGGCTTCCGAACCGAGGGCAGCGGTCAGCTTGCGGTAGACAGCGGCAGCTTCCCCGCGTAAGTCAATCATCCGTTGCAGCGCAGCCGCCAGTTTTTCTTCCCATTCAAAGGAATAGGCCGTGGTGCTGACAGCGGCAGCCGCGCCGCGCAGCATGTCCGCCACCGGGCTGTAGTACAGTGCCAGCTTCCGCGCCAGAGCGCAGAGCTCTTCCCGGCGGGCGGCAGTCATTTCCATAGGAGCATCCGCTGTGGGGGTGAAGGTGGGGGTGTCATCCTCCTCTGCCAGCAGACTGATGTCATCATACAGGCTCCGGCCATCGCTCTGCGGGCGGTGCAGCTCGTGGGGCAGGAGGTTGAGTGTATGGCGCAGCGTGGACATGGTGTCCACTGTGTTGCCCCAGTCCGTGTCGGGCATCGGGCGGGTGGCGGCATCAATCGCGGTGCGGAATTGGGCAATGGCATCCTTTTTGTTGGCCTTGGAGGAATGCAACTCCAGGCAGAACTCCGAAAGCCCGATGCGCATGAGTCGGCGGTGTACCACGGAAAGGGCCGCAGATTTTTCTGCCACAAAGAGGACTGTCTTGCCGTGCCCCAGACAGTGGGCAATCATGTTGGCGATGGTCTGGCTCTTGCCGGTGCCGGGCGGGCCGATGAGCACGAAACTCTTCCCTCTGGCAGCGGCCAACACGGCGGAAAGCTGCGAGGAGTCAGCCGAGAGCGGGGTGAACACCTTGCGCGGGTCTACCTCTGCATCCAGCGTGGAGGGGGCGGGAAAATCGCCCTGTTCCGGGAAGGTGCTGCGCTCAGAGGAGGCAATGTGCGCCACAACCGGGTTTTTCAGGAGCGCCTCCCGGCGGTCCACCATGTCTTTCCACATGAGGTACTTGGTAAACGAAAAGATGCCCAGCGAGCAATCCTCTGTCACCTCCCAGCCCGGCAGCTCGCGGATGGCGCGGCGCAGCAGAGTGAAAATCTGCGGCACGTCCAGACCGCTGGCATCGGTGGGCAAATCGCCCTCCAGCTCGGGGATGCGCAGGGCGAACTCCGTCTTGAGCAGCTCCAGCAGGGTGAGGTTGATGCGCGTGTCCTCATCCGCACTCCGCAGGGTGAAGCCGGCTTTCACGCTCGGGCGCGTCAGCTTCACCGGGATGAGCAGAACCGGTGCCAGGAGGGGCTTGGAGTCATCCCCTCTGCGGTACCATTTCAGGAAGCCGCAGGCAAGATAGAGCGTGTTGGAGCCGCTTTCCTCCATATCATGCCGGGCTGCCAGATAGATGCTTTGCAGGCTGCGGCGGAGGCGGTCTTCGGAAGGCGCTTTTTTTCCGTCTGTGGCCAGCAGTTCGTTTTTGCCGAACATCTCTTCGGCCAGTTCCTGCTGTATGCTGCGCAGCAGTTCCGGTTTGGTATCGCTTTCGATGCGTGCCAGCCTGGTGGTGAGCGTTTCGGGGATGGGCTTGATGCGGAAGGCGCTGTTGCGGGAAATTTTGTCTTCGAAGCGCGCCACATCCGGGATGAAGAGGCCGATCTGCTGGCTGCTGCTCATGCGGGTGTTGAGCAGGTTGTTGCGCAGGGACAAATCCAGCAACTTGAGCTGCCAGGTCTCCATCCGGCTGCGCGGGCGGGCCTCCACCAGCGATTCCTCTTCCTCCAGGCTTGCGGCGCTTTCTTCCGGCAGATAATCATCGCCCGACTCCGGAACCTGTTTTTTTGTCGGCAGAACATGCCCCTCGAACAACTCTTCCCGAGTGGCGGCGATGGGGTGAATCCCCGTGGACCAGATACGCACAATATCCAGCGCCAGGAAAAAGTCATTGTCCTCCGGCTTCATGATGTTGTTGCTACCGGTGGCCTGCGTTTCAGCGAAGGAGACGGGCTTACCGGCGGCGCTGCCGGTGAGCTGGGTGGTTTCCAGCAACAGCAGTTCGCCCAGCTGCAGCAGATTGCGGATGGTGGCAGCCTCCTGCACCACTACCGTGGGCAGGGAGGTATCCCGAAGCATCACGCCCATGTACGCATGGCCTTTCACCAGAATGACGATGGGGTTGAGCCCGGCTTGAGCCACCAGTGCCGCCAGCATCAGCGTGGTGTCCAGACAGGTGCCGCAGTTTTTACTCAGAATGGTGGAAGGAAGTCGCACTCGCTGCCCCAGACCGTCGTCCAGCCAGCTCTCCGGGGGCAGGGCATAGTTGATACCGGAGTGGCTCACCGTGTTCCAGATGGCATGCAGCCTGTTGATGATGGTACTGCGAGGCACGGCGTAGCCATTCCAGCCGGGGGTAATGCCGCGCGATTGCAGTTCTGCCTCCGCCCTGCTCAGCAGCAGATCGATTGCCGGGTCATTCGGTCGCACCAGTGCTGCCAGCAGCTCCGGGAAATTATCCCCGCCTACCCAGGCATCATGCGGGTGCCAATGGAGAGGCTGTTCCTCCTGATGTACCGTTTGATCTCCGGCTTTGACCGTGAACCGTATTTTCCCCTCCACCGGTTCGGCCAGCTGCATCAGCTTTTCGTGCTCATATTCCGTCGATGGCAGGGTAAGTTCCATGTCCTGCCCGGCTTCCAGCTTTTCTACCCGGCAAATCTGCGTCTGAACGTATGCCGGGGTATACTCAACCTCCACCACCACATCCGTGAGTACCTCCGTTGCTTTTAATTCGAGAAACAGAACCGGGTACACGTTGTTCTGCAGGGTCAGAACGGAAACATGTTTCAGGGCAAGCGGAGAAAGTTGCACGGGTGTCATAACTAGTCGGCATTCTACCATTTCCCTATCTCCGGGTCAAGGTTACGAGTGGAAAAAGTGAAGCTAAGACAATGTGCATGTGCGGTAATGGGAACATAGGTTTTCATCATCGCAGGTCTCTCTACAAGACTTTTGGTTTAGTGCTACGATACAACCGTAATATTCATCATTTTAGTCGCAAATCTCTCTGTCCCGATGTAGAAATTATGGCTCTTTGCCTTTTCCTAGAATTCCGGGTCATCAATAGTGAATACCGCTTCTTTGAGGAACTGTAAGGTGAATTCGTCTTGCGGATGAAAATACGTTGTACGATTCACGCTATATCCGGAAAACGAAGAGTTATCAAAAAAAGGAACTGTTCCGATTGGGGAACAGTTCCTTCTGAATGAAGAAGACTTTTTGTAATAGGGGGGCTTAGCGGATGGTCTTGACCGTCACGGCCTCCTTACCCACGCGGTCGCGGAGGTAGTTCAGCTTGGCGCGACGCACCTTACCGCGAGTCACTACCTCAATCTTGGCAATCTTGGGGGAGTGGATGGGGAAAGAGCGCTCCACGCCTTCGCCGTAGGCAATCTTACGAACGGTGAAAGCCTCGTTGATGCCGG
>CAYYKC010000081.1:0-11201 GCA_964471605.1 uncultured Akkermansia sp.
CACTAAGAGTGCATTTTTTTCAAAAAGTGTTGCATTTGAACTTGCAATTCACCGCGAAAAATGCGGAAGGCGGCGCGGCTGACGGCATAGACGAGGAGGGCGGCGGCGGTGCAGGAGACGAGGCAACCGAGCAGCAGCTCTGCCGCGATGGCGGGGAGCTGTGTACCGAGGCTTCCGCAAGCGCTTGATATCGGTTGGTTTAAGATGGCCTGAACGGTCTCTTTGGCCATGCGGAGAGAAAAGGCAGATTCGAGCCCGAACGGAGTCAGCAGGGCGTGACCGAGCCACCATTGGACAGGCCAGACGATGAGTTGATAGCCGGGGAAGGATATCCAGCAGACCGCCATGGCAACGGGAACGTTGGCGCGATGCCACATGGCGCAGAGGATGGCAAAGATGCTCTGCATGGGAACAGGAGCAAAGGCCCAGAAGACACCCCATGCCGCCGCTGCTGAAACGCTGCGCGGCTGCCAGAGCCAGAGGTCGGGTTCAAAGATACGCTCCGGGAGCAGGCAACGCCACAGGCGCGATTGGTTGCGTCTGTTGCGCAGGTAGGTGTCTGCTTTGCCGATAATGCCGTAGTAGGAAAGGTTCAAGCAGCGGTGAGACGGCAAGGGGTTCGGGCGCGTTCAATATCTGGTTTCCACCAGTTCCACGCTGCGGCGGGTGGCGCCGGAATGCACATGCAGCGCGGCGTAGGCGGCTTCTGTTCTGCGGCGGGTGGCTTCCTTGTCGCTGAGGGTGGCAGCGATGGTTTCCGCCAGTGTGTCAGCGGTGCAGCGGCAGATGCCGCCGGCCTGTTCCAGCAGCTTGACCAGGTCCTCAAAGTTGGACATATCCGGGCCGGTGATGACCGGGATGCGGGCGGCGATGGCCTCCACGGGGTTCTGCCCGCCCTTGGCGAGGAAGCTCTTGCCGATGATGACTGCATCCGCCAGATTGGTCCAGTCGCGCAGCTCGCCCGTAGTGTCGGCAATATAGCAGGCGTTGTCCGGCAGTTCCTCCGGCAGCGCTCCGGCGGTGCGGAGGATGGGGCAGAATCCGGCAGCCTGCAAATCTGCCACGACCGTTGCGCGGCGCTCTGCGTGGCGGGGGACGATGAGCGGACAGGCACCTGCCGCGCGGATGGCCGTAGCGATGAGGGCTTCTTCTCCTGCGTGGGTGGAGGCTGCAAGCACGACAGGGCGGTCTCCGCTCAGCTTGTTGAGGATGTCGCGGAACTCGGTGCGCTCACCCTGAGGTGTGTCGCCCAGAACGTCGAATTTGATGCTGCCGGTGACGGTGACGATATCCGGGTTCACGCCGATACCGGCGAAGCGGTCGCGGTCATTCTCATTCTGGGCGCCGAGGTCATTGAGGCGCGAAAAGAGCAGGGAGGTGATGCCGCGAATCTTGCGGTAGCGGCGCTCGCTGCGGGGCGAAAGACGGGCGTTGAGCATCAGCATGGGGATGCGCCGGCGGTGGCAGACTTCTGCAAAGTTCGGCCAGAGTTCGGCCTCGATGAGGACGACCGCGCGGGGATTGAAGCGCTTGAGGCAGCGGCCGGGCAGCCCGGGTAAATCCAGCGGGGAATACAGCGGGCGGACGTTTGGCAGGGCGGCATCGCGGATAATCTGGTGCCCGGTGGCGGTGGAGGTGGCCAGCACGACCGGCTCGCTGTGGGTCTTGCTCCACTCTCGGATGAACTTGAGGGCGATAAAGACTTCCCCCACGCTGACGGCGTGGACGTAGAGCCCGCCCGTGGGTTCCTCTTCACGGCGGCGGTGGTAGATGCCGAAGCGCTCGGAGAGCCCGGTTCCGAATCCCCCTCTGCGCTTCATTTTGATGAGGTAGCCGGGGATGGAGATAATCAGGAAAAGCGGGATGAAGAGATTGTAGAGAAAGAGGAAGAGAAAACGCTTCATAAGCCGGAGAGAGCTTGATTTATTGGGGAGAATCAGTCTGATAGAAGAGAATGGTGTTGCCGCCGTAGCTGCGCGTATCCACCAGCTTCCAGCCGGGGAAATCCCGCTGATGCGCATCGCCTACGCCATAGCCCAGCTGCGCCTCCGCGATGAAGTAGCCGCCGGGTGCCAGCAAATCCGCCAGCCTGTCCCGGAGCAGCTCGGCAATCATATCACGGTCACCGATTGCCTTGCAGTAGGGCGGGTCGGCAAAAATCAAATCGTATTGACCGTAGTCTCGTTTGACGAATTGCAGGCAGTCGCTCAGCACCACCGAGCCGCCGGAGAGTCGGGATCGCTCCAGATTCTTGCGAGCCATGCTGACGGAATGTCTGGATGCGTCCACCATGCGAGCCGTGGCAGCGCCTCTGCTCAGTGCTTCTATGCCTACGGAGCCCGAACCGCAGAAAAGGTCAAGCACACGGGCGTTTTCGACGAGCGACCCGAGGATGTTGAAGAGAGCTTCGCGCACTCTGTCCTGCGTGGGGCGTACCTCGCCCTGCGGAATCTGGATGGGAAGCCCTTTTACTTTGCCTGCGATGATTCTCATGGTTGCCCCGATGCGGAAAAAAAGGAGTCTGAGTGTGCCTCAGACTCCCGGATGAAAAGATGATTGAATCAGCGGCGGCCCGGTCTGGTGGCGTTGGCACGTTCCGTCTGAATCGGGAAGAAGAGGACGTAGCCGTGGTTGGCGATGACGGTGCCGCTGATGGCCGAAACCTCGTTCATGGAGTAGGCGATGTAGACTGCCTTACCGTCCGTCGTCTTCGTAATCAGCAGAGTCTCTCTCAACTTGGAGAGGGAGTCCTGCTTCTCCATGCTCCATTCCGTGCCGGTCTGGGCGCCGAAATCGTAGTCCTCTCCGGCAGAGAAAGCCTTGGGCGTGAGTTCTCCGTTGTTGGATTTCCACACATTCTTTCCGGCATCGTATTGTAGAGATCCGATGGTGAGGGGCATGGTGGAACCATCTGCCATACGCGTAGCGGAAAGGACGGAGTAGGTGTTGTTGCCGTTATCCTGCAGGCCGACGGCTACATCGGCGCGGGGAATGATGCGGCTCTTCTTCCATGCTTCCTTGTATCGGTCATACTCAGCCTTATCCGGCCAGATATCGGCAGAGTAGGGCATCAGTTTGTTGGGTGAACCACTCTTGTTGAGTTCCTCCTGCTTCTCCTTGGGGAGTTTCACAAAACGCTGAACAGCAGCCTGATGCAGTTCAATAAAGGAGGGGTCGCGGCCAATCTGAACCACGGCTCCCTGTCTGACGGAGCCATCGCTGGGCAGGTAATCACTAATGTTTGTTTTGACGTCCTGAGCGCAGACCGTGGTGCAGATCGTCGCAGGGATGGCTAACAGCGTGCAGAACAGTGTAGAAGCTTTCATATATGTACCCGTTAGTCTACCACTTTTTTTTTTCTTGGCAAGAAAGAATTTCGGTGGTATTGTCATGCAGAAAGGAGAAGAAGTATGAGACGCACAAAAGGAATGCTTCCGGTGCTGTTGTGTATCTGTCTGATGGGTCTGGTATCCTGCTCCGTCGTGACCCCGGCAGACCGTATACGCGAGAACCCGGCGATGTATCATAACCTGCCGGCGGAGCAACAGACGCTCGTGCAGCAGGGGCGTATTTGCAATGGAATGAATCAGGATGCCGTGTTCCTGGCATGGGGGATGCCCAATGACAGACCGCTCGTGGGACAGGCCGGAAAGACAAATTTTGAGAAGTGGGTGTACACCAGAATGCGCCCGGTGATGGTGGACAGACCGTATTGGGGCGGCTTTTACGGCCCCGGCTACTGGGGACCCTATTGGGGCGGCGGCTGGGATACGGCCTATGTGCCGGAGGTCTGCGCCACTGTCACTTTCGAGAAGGGGAAGGTGACCGAATGGGAGAGACGAGCTCCGAGAGTTTCGGAGAATGCTCCGGCGACTCCCTATCGTCCCTGACGATTGATTTTATTCACTACTTACTTCATTATATTTGCAATCATGAACGAATTTTCCATCTACACGCTGAAGTCACCGGAGCTGACGGTGTCGCTCACCAATTACGGGGCTCGCCTGCTGTCCTTTGAGTTTGCCGGCACAGATTGTTTGTACGGCCCCAAAACGGAAGAGGAAGTGAAGGCAGACACCTGCTACTGCGGCAGTATCTGCGGTCGCGTTGCCAACCGAATCGCTGGGGGGCATTTTGAGCTCGATGGCGTTGGGTATGAGCTGGCGGTCAACAATGGGCCGAATCATCTGCATGGTGGCCTGATGGGATTCAGCGATCGCCTGTGGACGGTGGAGTCTGCGGATGAATCGCGTGTGGTCATGACTCTTGTATCTCCCGATGGCGAGGAGGGGTATCCCGGAACGGTGAGTGTGCGTCTGGAGTATGTGCTGGACGGACGCAGGCTGACGCTCAATATGACGGCTGAGACGGATGCACCGACGCTGCTGAACCTGACGAATCATGCCTACTGGAATCTGAACGGTGTCGGCACGGTGGATACGCATCTGTTGCAGGTGAGAGCTACTGCGTATACCCCCATGGTCTCCAATATCCCCACAGGGGCTATCGTCCCGGTAGAGGGAACGCTCTTTGACCTGCGGCGCCCTGCATCGTTGGGCGAGAGAAATGCCCCCGATGCGTTGTCCGGAGGGTATGATGATAACTACGTGCTTCCCACGCGAGCGGGTGTAAAGACTGCGGCTGTGCTGACCAATGGCAGAAGGACGCTTCGCGTGCTGACGGATGCTCCCGGTATTCAGGTGTATACGGGGGATTACCTGCCTCTGCCGCGCGGAGGTGTTGCGCTGGAGGCGCAGAACTATCCCGATTCTCCCCATCAGCCTCATTTCCCAACCGTTGAGCTGCGACCGGGCCAGACGTACCGCCGCACTATTGCCTGGGAAATCGATTGATTCGCGACAGAAAAATCAGAGGAGGATAAACCACGCCAAAATGGCCGGAAGAGCCATTGCCGGTGCGGTGGTGACGGGTCTGTTCTCCGGCGCTATGCGGCGGAGGACACGGGGGAAGGCAAAAAGACAGGCGACGCCGATGAGGATTACATAGTGCGTGAACTGCTCAGTCGGCGAGCCGCCGATGTACAGGTTCCACAGACAGAAGAGAACTATGGTCAGCCTGACTTGCAGGTGAAACATGTTTCGGAAATCGTCGGAACATTGTGGGGGCGTTGTTTCTGCCTCACGCAGGAAGAGGAAGAAAAGCAGCCCCAGCAGTGTGAGCGGAGAAAACTGGAGCAGCTGTAACGGATGAATGAAGCCGCTCAGCTGAAATGCCGGTGTCAGACAGGCAGCGGCAAGTGCCGTGCAGAGGAACAGATTCCCTATGTTTCTGCATCTGATCAGGTGCGCTCCGGCACCGAGCAGAAGCAGCAGTGCCGGCAGAATGGAGAAGAACAGAAAATCCTGCCCGATGCAGTATAACAACATGATGTCGGAGCCGAGGAGAAGCCCGGATATCAGGAGAAGGTGCAGGGGAAAAAGCCGACGGTAAAAAGCCTCCCCGGCACGCAGTCCACGAACGAATCGCAGAAAAAGAGTCAGCCCCCAGATTTGCATGCAGGGGATACCGATGGACAGGGGGGCAATAACGGTGATTTGCATCTCCTCCGCGAAAAGCAGCATCCAGCACAGGGCTGCCAGTGCCATATCTGCGCCGAACAGGTAGGGCAGTTGGTACAGGCTGCGGCGCTGTGGTGAGGAAGACGGCATGCGGACACTATTCTGACATGCCTCCGGAGCAGTTGCAATATCTGCGCGTGTCATTTCGTATGAGGCCGATGAGGATGATGCCAAGTAGGTAACTTTTGTGAATTTTTTTGTCCTAAAAGCGCTTTCGGCTTGACTTTTGTGAAGTTTAGGAGTTACATATTGCCCCGTCAGGTTCAGGCAGCCCCAACAGGCAGTCAGTCGAACCCGGTTGCAGAAGGAGTAATTCTGCCTGCTCGACAATTCTCCCTTCAGAGAAACAACAAACGAATCATAAACGATTATGGGATCGCTTAAGAAGAGACGTAAGGCCAAGATCAACAAGCACAAGCGCAGCAAGCGCATGCGCCAGAACCGCCACAAGAAGCGTTTGCGTTACAAGTCCTAAGCTGCGCGCTTAGGCCACGTCCGCAAGCGACGCTGTTCTTTTTCACGGCACTGTCTTTCCTTGGGAAACGACGGTGCCGTTTTTTTGCTCGCCGGAAGCATGTGCAGCATGACTTCAAAAGGGGTTGCCAAAGTGGGGACGGGAAGGTAGAATACATGCGTTATGCGTATGCGGATTGCAAATATCATCGCTTGTGGATTGATTTTTCTGGGCGGCACGGCCTGTCAGCAACAGCAGCCGGTAGAGCCAACCCCGATGTCGCCGGAAGTCGCAGTAGCGACTCCGGGAGCGAAAAAAGCATCAAAAAAGAATAGAAAAGCTGTTGTTACTCAGGATATTGCAGCTGCTGCAAGCCCGAGTGTTGCTCCTGTTGCTGCCGCAAAGCCTGCCGACGGCAGTATTACCCCACGGAAACCCGGCCTGCGTGTTTCCCGGGTGCAGACCCCGGAGATGTTGGTGGCGCTGACCTTTGATGACGGTCCCAGCTCCGCGCATACCCCGCGTGTGCTTGATATTCTGCAACGCCACGGTGCCAAAGGGACTTTCTTTGTGCTGGGGAGTAACGCCAAGCGTTGTTCGTCCATCGTCTCCAGAGCTGCGGCTGAGGGACACGAGGTCGGGGTACACACGTGGAGCCACATCAATATGGCTCGCAGCAGCATGAGCAAGATTGACAGCGAGGTCAGTCGTACTTCCGATGTGATTCGCTCCATTACAGGAAAAACGCCTGTTGTGATGCGTCCTCCCTACGGTGCCACCACAGCCGGTATCGTCAGGCACATGTATGACCGCTATGGAATGCGTTCTATTCTGTGGGATGTTGATACGCAGGACTGGAGAAAACCCGGTGTGTCCACCGTTATCAACCGCGCTGTAAACCAGGCAAAGCCCGGTTCCATCATTCTGGTGCATGATATTCATGCCTCTACTCTGGCAGCGATAGAGGGAATTGTGACGGGGCTGCAGGCGCGCGGATTCAAGCTGGTGACCGTTTCTCAGCTGATGGCCAGCGTGGGCGTGCATGATGCTCCGAAAGTGACTCCCGCCGTTACTCCCGGAGCCGTGGAAGTCTCGCCTGCCTCGGCTGATGCTGTCGTTCCTGCTGTTTCTGCTCCGGCGGTTGTTGCTCCGGTAGTCCCGGCTGTTGAACCAACGCAGGAACAGTCGGCAGTGGCACCTGTAGAGCCGCCTGCCGTGTCGGCTCCCGTCACGGAATCGCTCCCGGCTGAGCCAACGGCAGAAACAACGCCGGATGCATCCGTTTCTTCCATGTAACCATCAACCTTTTGCCTCTGATTTGTATGTGTGCAGCTGAACGGAAAATGGGTAAGGTATACCTGATAGGCGCAGGCCCGGGGGACCCCGGCCTGATGACGCTGAGGGGCAGGGAGTTGCTGGAGCAGGCTGATTGTCTCGTCTATGATGCTCTGGTGGCTCCGGCGCTGCTGGCTTGGTTGAAGCCCGGATGCGAACGAATTTTTGTGGGCAAGAGGGCAGGCAACCACGCCATGCCGCAGGAGGAAATGAACCGCCTGCTGGTGGAGTGTGCGACAAAGTATGACTGCACTGTCCGCCTGAAAGGGGGCGATCCCTATGTTTTCGGTCGTGGAGGCGAAGAAGGAATCGCCCTGCGAGAGGCCGGAGTCGGCTTTGAGGTGGTGCCGGGTATCAGCTCAGCGATTGCCGGCCCGGCAGCCGCCGGCATTCCTGTGACGCACCGCGGAATCTGCACGCAGTTTACCGTGTTTACCGGGCATGAAGGTCAGGGGAAGGCTGAGTCGCAGCTGGATATCCCCGGTATTGCCGCTGCAAGTGGTACAAAAATTATGCTCATGGGCATGAGCCGCCTGCGTGAGACAATGACGGCTCTGATGGCTGCCGGTCAATCGGGGGCGACCCCGGCTGCGGCGGTTCAGTGGGCTGCCACGGCTCGCCAGAAATATGTGTGCGCTACTGTTGAATCGCTGGCAGATGCCGTGGAAGCCGCCGGATTGGGCGCCCCGGCCGTGGTGGTCATTGGTGATGTGGTTTCCCTTTCTCCCGTGCTTGATTGGCGCAGCTCGTTGCCGCTTGCCGGAAAGCGGATAGTTGTGACTCGCACCCGCGAGCAGGCCGGCGAGCTTTCCGGCCAACTGGCGGCGCTGGGTGCAGATGTCATGGAGCTGCCCACCATCCGCATTGCGCCGCCTTCGGACAAACGCGACTTTGCTGAAGCCGTGGTGGACAGTCCTCACTACGACTGGCTTGTATTCTCCAGCCCGAACGGCGTGAGGAAGTTCTTTCAGGCTTTCTTTGCCGTCTACGAGGATATCCGTGAACTGGGCGGAGCACGTCTGGCGGCCATCGGTTCCGGCACAGCTGCCGAGCTGAAAAAATATGGCCTGATGGTGGATGTGATGCCGAAAAAAGCTGTTGCGGAGGAACTTATTGCCGAGTTTGACAGGAAAGCGGATGAGTTCGGGGGCGTGGCTCACAGTACCATGCTGTGGGTACACAGCGAACAGAGCCGCCGCGTTATTCATGATGAACTCATGAAACGCCATGCGATTGTGGACGAATGCGTTGCCTACAGCACCGTCCCGGAAACAGAGGATCCGGCAGGGAATCGTCGCCGTTTGCAGGACGAAGGGGCCGATATCATCACCTTCACCAGCTCCGGCACGGTCCGCCATTTCATGGACTTGCAAATTCCGCTGCCGGAGGGCTGCCGCATTGTCAGCATCGGCCCCGTGACGACCGCCACGCTGGCCGAATACGGGCTGAAGCCTGATGCGGAGTCACCTCTGCATACGATTCCCAGTCTGGTGGAGAGCATTATCAAACTGGCAGCCGCGAAATGACGGAAGCAGCATCGATACCCGGCATGTACTGTCTGGGAGTAAATTATCGCACCTCTACGGTAGCTGTTCGAGAGCGCTTTGCCGTGACCAGAGCCAGAGTGCCGGAAGCGGTGAAAAAGCTTCGACAGCAGCCCGGGGTTGATGAGTGCGTGTTGCTCTCCACCTGTAACCGCACAGAGATATATTACTGGAGCACCTGCCCGGAAACGGCCCGTGCTTCCATCCTGTCGAGTTTTCTCGGGTCTGGCTATGACAGCAGGGCAGAGGCATGCTTCTGCTTTTATGAGGGTGAGGAAGCGCTGGCGCATCTGGCCTGTGTGGCGGGAGGACTCGATTCCATGGTGGTGGGCGAGACGGAGATATTCGGCCAGCTGAAAGAGGCGTATCAGGTGGCATTACAGGCGGGAACCACGGCGGCTTGTTCCAACCGGGTATTCCAACAGGTATTCACCATCGGTAAGAAAATCCGCAGCTCATCCCGCATCACCAGTGGACCTACCTCTGTGGGGGCGGCGGCAGTTCAGCTGGCGCAGAACTGCTTCGGCGAACTCTCCGGGGTCAGTGTGTTGGTGGTCGGGGCAGGGGAAGTTGCGCGGACTACGGCGCAGAGTCTCAAATCCAGAGGCGCAGAAAGCATTTTTGTTGCCAATCGTTCCTACGACAAGGCCGTGGAGCTGGCCTCCGTGGTCGGCGGCAGGGTTGTGCGCTTTTCGGAATGGTTGCCCTATCTGGAGCATATCGATATTGTCATCGTTTCCACGGCGGCTCCGGTCTATGTGGTGAATCCCGCTGTCCTGCGGCAGGTGCAGCAGGTCAGGAAACGCCCGCTTTTCCTGGTGGATTTGTCCGTGCCGCGAAACATTGACCCGGGATGTGCTGCCGTTGAGGAGGTGCATCTCTACGATATGGATGCCATGGAGAAACTGACGGCGGAAACCCGCGCCCTCCGACAGGCAGAGGTGGCCGGTTGCCAATCACTGGTGCAGGCATGGGTGGAGGAAAACCGTTCGAGCTTGCTGGAAAAGCGTCGTTATTACGCCGATAAATGATTTTTGTCGGGCTAAGTTGTTGAAAATGAGCTTCCGATAAAATCTTTCAACTTTTTTTGAACTTTTTCTGCATCAAATTAGTCTACCAATTAGCACTTATTGGATTTGTCGTATGGATTCTCGCAAAAAAGATGAAATAGGAGAGGCTCAGCTGTTGACGCTACTCGCTTCGTTGAAAGTGGAAGCAACACCTGAGGCGAACTTCGAGGAGCGTTTTCTGTATGACTTCCATGAGAGGGTGGTGAGAGAAACCGTTTGTTGCCCGGCGCATCGTCGCGTGTGGGAGCATTTGATGCAGATTCTGCATAATTTCGGAAAACGCAAGCTTGTTTTCGGTGCTTCCACTCTTGGTGTCGGTGCCTTGACCATGGGCTACATGGTGGTTCCCTCATCCACGGAGGAAAGCACCAATCCCAGAGTACTGGTAGCCAAGCGTTTTGATGATGCGGTTTCTTCGCTGGTACCCGGCTTGACGAAGGATTGCGGGGCTTGCACCAGTATCCGGATTGATGGGGCAGACACGAATGAATCAGATGACTTGCTGGGTTCTGTCGGTCAGTCCGGTTTGTTTGATTATCAGGAACCTGTGAGGGAGAGCGTGGAGGCGGATTTCTTCCGATATTCGGAACGCTCGCCCTTGATGAATTTCCCGTATTCGTATTGATTCTGCGCCTGAGACTCTGATGCCTCGAATAGGGGCTGAAGATTCTTTCTGATAATGAAAACATGGCTGAATTGCCTGTTGTCCGTGGCCGTGTTGGTGATGGCGGGCGGAATGGAGAATGCCGACACCGGGTGGTCACAGATAAGAAAGCCGTGGCAAAGTTGCGCCGCCAATTGGCAAGCGTGGCACACATGGAGAGAGCGGAAATTGTTGCTCTCGCCACCGAGTTGGCATCAGCGGAGAGCAAACCTGTCGGTGATACCGTTTCCTTTGATTCGGAAGTGTTGGTGCTGTTTCAGCCCTTGCCGACCGATATGCCATGCAGTTAGGCATTCTGCCGTTCCTGTATGTCAGCATATTGTAAGTAGTGAGCTCATTACCTTTGTGTAGGCTCGGCTCATTTCTATGTGCTGCGATAGTCCGACCTCCGATTGTCGTGTGTTCGAAGCCCGCCACGCTGATAAAGCATAAGCCCCGCACCTTAACAGGCACGGGGCTTATGCTTTAAGGGTCGTCAATGGGATTCGAAAGAAACAAGGAAGTCCTATTAGTTGATATACATAAAGTTATGAGACATAACAAAAACATAACCCA
>CAYYKC010000082.1:0-11121 GCA_964471605.1 uncultured Akkermansia sp.
GATAAATTGGAATTTATAAAGGCAAACCGCCGGTCCCGGTCAGGGGACCGGCGGTAATTTTATCGTCGGGTATAATTACTTGAAGTAACGCTCCAGCAGACCCTTCAATGCAACACCATGCCGGGCCTCGTCTTGATAGTATCATAAAAACCGTTGATTTTCAAGGGGTTTTTCTTTCCAAAATTGGATGCACACTTTTATACACACTTTTAGTGGGGAATGGTGGCAAGGATTGCATTTATTCTTGCCTGTTCGGATTGCTTTACCATCCGTGTGCCGCCGCTTGCTACAGGGATTTCTACCATTGGCTCAACCGTATTCAGCTTTTTCAGTCCATCCCTCATTATTTGCTTAGTTTCTTCGGTAGTGCCAGCATACGATTTCAAAGTGGTTGACACTTTGGTATGACCGACCCGCTTTGCCACTTCTTTCAGGGGAACACCATTATTGATTAACTGGGTGATGTGTGTTCGTCTAAGGGTGTGATATTCAAAATGAATCTGCACACCAACCGCTATCTCCTTAGCATACATTTTCATGCAGTTGGGTGTCATAAGGCAACCCTCAAACGGTCCAGTTACTCTGCGGTTTATAAAGTCACCGCCAATAATTTCGCTCTGCTTTTCGTCGGTTATCAAAATCACCTTTTCGCTTTTGTTGACACGGAATTTAGCAGATGGCTTTTTGAATTGCTTTCTGTGCAGTTCTTGCAAGGCATCCATAACCACAGGCGGCACATCTATTGTTCTGCAGCCAGCTTTGGTTTTTGTGGGTCGCAAGTAGGTAACACCGTCAATTATCTGCATCTGCTTGTTAATTCGCAATTCTTTGGTGTGCCAATTTACATCATCCCACATCAAGCCAAAGCATTCACCAATGCGGAGGCCACAGTAAAATCCCAGTAAAAATGGGATATAGGCATCCGTGTCTTTTAATACGGATTCAATTGCCGCAAGCTGATACTGCTCGTAAACCTTAACCTCTTTCTGCCGTTCGGAGTCTTTCTGCTTGATGGGTGGCATACTGATTTTTGTGCCGTCTGCCATAAACATTCTGCTAAACTTAGCATCGTCTATCTTTTCCCAGCGGTTACCAATGCCGTACAGTAAATAAAACAGCTTAATAAACGATTCTAAATAGGCATAGGACAGATATTCCCCTTTGGAATTGGGAGTGTTATATTTCCGAATGAGAAAGTTGTCAATCTCGGAAACAGTCACACTATTCATATCCCTATGCCCGAACTCTGCGGCAAAATGATTTCTCCAAACAGATTCATGTTTGATTTGGGTGGTTGGTGCTTGACCATGGGCATCATTTTTCTTGTAATATGCCCAGACCTCGTTAAAGGTGCAGCTTTTCTTTACTTGCAGTTGCTTGTCTGACTTGATGGCTACCAGTTTTGCCATTCGTGCATTGATGGCAGCAGTCTTGGAGTGGAACGGCTCGCCATCCTCGTCCAGCCTGCAAGTAGTATCAATCGCTGTTCCGTTAGGCAGCTTGATTTTAATTCTGTACTGCCAGTTTCCATTTTTCAATTGTGTAATTCCAGTATCTCTTTTAGCCATATTAAAAATCTCCTTTCAAATTCGTTCTGTGTAGGCTTTTAGATAATTTTAGCGCGCTATTTTTCTTGAATCAACGCGGCGTAATAACCAGATCTACAGTCCACGATATGTGCAAAACCCAGGCAAAACAGAGGCCGCAAAAAGGGCATACCGCCGCATTGCAAGAAAAATAGCTGTGTTGCGAAAAACACAACACAGCCTGTTGAAAGTGAGATTTCGAATCCCTATAAATATTATACTGAATTAAAAATGGCAGTCAATAGTTTTTATGTACGAGCAAAAATAGTGTTAGATGTGTAATGCACACCCTATCCGGGTGTGCATTACACGGTTATGAGAAATTGATTTGTTTCTTATATTTGTACCGCAGTGCGTACATAACATAATAAATCATAAGCTGTTTTCTATCATCCTCAAAAGTTGATTCGTTGATAACTTTGGTAACATAGGCAACCTCTGCTTTGAATTGTTTGCACGAGTTGTCTAATGTCCCATTTGCAAAGAACAGTTCTTCGGCAGTCAGCTTTTGGTTGGCTGTTTTCTCAGCAAGCCAGTCATGGTAATTTACATAGTCCTTTCGTAGCACTTGTTGCCCCTTTTCTTCGGTATAGACATATCTGGATTCAAAGGTTTTGATTTTATTTAACTGTTCCAACGAAATATGCTTAAAGCCTGTCCATTCTTCGGTAAATGGCGGTTGTAGTTTGTTGGGATCGTATTTATCGCCATAGCGGTGGCTCTTGGGGAGCAGTTCTTCATGCAAGGCGATATAGCGAACACCGTCGTTGGTTTGGTAGGTCTCCCATACCCCACCTGAGAATCTGCGGACAAAGGATCTATATTTATCAGGCTCGGTAGCCTTTACATTCGAATATAAATTTTCAAAGGGGATATTACTGTCAAAGATATATACGGTGGCTAAGTTCAAGTGATCATTATATCTTGCATCTAGCATGACGATACCTTCCTCCAGTAAGTTTTGTAAGACGGACAGAGGAATATTGCCCTTAAATTCATTAAGGTACATAACTGGCTCGCCGTGGTAGTTATCGAAATTGGGTATTCCCTTATCGAATGTGACACGACCCACACGACCCAACTCGCCAAATTCCAGCTTTGTAGAAAACGATTTGCCGCAGCCTTCCTGTCCGTATACATAGTAGACCAACTTGTGTACTTTATAAAAAGTGCCATACTTGCCCTCTATCTTTTCTACCATTGGATTATCGAGAAACTTATTGAGCTTTTTGCGGTCAAGCAATATGCCAATTGTTTTGCCGTAGGTGTTGTATAAAAATGAATTTGCTGCAGCAATGTCCTCTATGGTGTCGTATTTTTCTACCAACTCGGCAATCTGCACGTTGATGGGTTTTGTGGGTGGTTTTGTCAGTGCTCCGTCTTTGTTGTATATGCCTTTTTCTTTAATATCGTCAAAGTTGCCGATTTCTCGCATAGGCTTGGTTTGGGTATGGCTTTTTTCTGCTCCTTTTAGAACAAGACCCTCTGGTTTTCTAATATAGTTTACGGCAAAAAAGGCAGACCCCTTTTTGGGTTGAATATTTGCCCCCTCAAACTTTTTTCGCATACTGCCAAAGCTGATAGCATTATGAAATGAAGCAAATAGGTGAATATGCAAATTGCCATTATCCCCGATTTCTTCATCCCAACAAGCATAGGCTATGTGGTCGAATGTGGAATACAGAAAATCTTCCATATTCTCATAGGTGGTTTTGCCAGACTTGTAACAGGCTGCACCACTATTGATTGTAATAAAGTAATCTCTTTTCTTGCTGCTGTCCTCTATTTCAAAGTCTTGTGTTTTTAGATTATAGTCAATGACCTTTGCTGTTTCATTTAATCGGTCTAAATTACTTTTATTTTCTTCTGTTCCCATAATTAGTCACTCCTTTCATATAAAAATGGAACATTTTTGTGGCTGGTTGGCACATTTTCAGGCAATCTCTGAAAATGTGCCAGGTTGGAATGCTCCCTAAATTCTCCGTTATCCCTCAAAATAAAGCCTTTTCAGCTATTTTTTGAAAAATGGAACGGAACATTTTGTGTGCCCCCCCATGAGTAACACTAAGGGGGGCACACTTAGCGAGCATACCCATATCCCTGATTGATAGGGAAATAAAAAACACCTTTCCGTTTGTGCGGATAGGTGTAGATTCTTCCTGTTTGATTTGTCGTTTCCGGAATGCGCTGCATTCCGTGAAACGACTACTTTACTGAGTGCAAATATGAATTAGCCACCACGGAAACACGATTGTGTCCAAGCGCCTGGGATGTAATTTTTAAGCTGTTTTTATCATATACACAGCCCTTTTTATCTCCCCTGCAATAATACTTTTCAGGCTGTAACAAAGTGCCTAAATCTCTTGCATTGGCTGTATAAACTCGCTCTGAGTAATCAGATCTATAAGAATGTATGTCTGCACTGCCAGACACTTTGGCAAATATTTTGCCGCTCCCTGCAGTTTGACACATAGCCACAATTCTGTCAGCGGTGGCTTTATCGCAATAAACTGGTGCGATTCTTGCTTTGCCGCCTTTTCCGTTATGTACAGCGATACCAAGACCCACAGGACTTGCAGAATAGGCTGTAACAAGGTCGCTGCCCCGACAAGCTGCTACCTCAGAACGACGCAAGCCGCTGGCTCTGCAAAAGTCCACCAAATTTGAATGCTTGATTTCAGAAAAGTGTTTATCCATAGCCTTAGGTCCTCTGGATCGTGTAACTCCTTCCCTTGTTCTGCTGGGTGTGGGGGCAAAGTTTTTTGTGCTTTCGCCAAAGGTTTTGCCAATCGAGCAGGAATCCAATTTCACAGTGTACGGACTGCAATACGATGACCTGTGCTGTAAATACTCGTCCACGAATGGGCGGCAATCTGCCAAGGTTTTGCAGCCGTGATGTTCTTTGCAATATGAAACAAAATAACAGGCATGCTTTTGGTATGTGCGAAAAGTATTGAAACTGTAGATTTTTTGCTGTGTTATTCCACAGGCTTTATCTAAATGGCGGCTGTCCCCAGGCGAAAGTTTGGCTTGTAAAGACTCTTGGACTTGCCGCACCAGTGATTTTTTATTTTTATGACCCATAGTAATTCTCCCCCTCTCGCTCTGCCTGATGTTTGAATTGCCGACAGAGCCGAAACAATGTTAAGACCTAATGGCAGTCTCAGCTGCCGCACACCCACATTTGTTTCGCTGTTGCAGAGCGGGATATTATGGTTTACCCCATGCCGCGTTTTCTTCTTCCTGCCTTACTTTGCCTATCCGTGTTGCAGAAAACCCCTGCAACACGGATAACCTTACATTTGCCAGATGCTCGGTTACGGCACTCGTTTAAGAGTTACAGATTCCCCCTTTTGAAAATACACTTTCGATTTGTGTTCCTTGTAAATAATCTCCCCTTTGTTGTTGCATCTAAAATGCTCCATTTTTATATGAATACTACATTATATATGCCTGATAGAATTTTATTCGACAAATAATCTGACCTGTTTGCCCGGTTGGGCAAACAGGTCAGATCCTTAATATTCTGTGTTGTCACCCTTTGGATAATTTTCTTCTTTCCAAAGCACATTCAGGGTTTTGTCATACACGATCATATACCGATGCTTGCGACTTCTTTTTCTCCATTCGCCGTCTTTGCCTTTGGTTATTCCTCGTGACTGTTTTTTGAAAGAGCCATCGGCTTGCTTGACCCAAAAATCGGATTTTTCTGCCGTCAGACCATAGTATTTAAAATTGGTCGCTTGATATATGTACCCATGATGATAAAGAGAATCCGCATAGGAAATCAATGCTCTAACTGCTGTTTCCTGTCGCAGCAGCTTTATACATCGTGACACAAACCACGATGTGCAGTTTTTGACAGCACACTCCGAGTCCATAGCCAACCGTCCCAATTCCCAAAAACCTGACTGCTGACGGTCCAGCAGACCAAAAGCTCCCTTTACTGTTTCCCAAGCTGAAACGGTGTGGAATACGACTACCCCTATTAGCTTGTCCTCGCAAAACAGGCCGTAATTATATCCACTACGGAAAGAAAACCCCTGTTTTGAAAGATAATGGTGATTGCTCAAAAACTCCCCACAGGTGTTTTTGTCAATCCTTTTAATGTTGTAATTTGTAAAATCCATAATTATTTTGTTCCTTTCTATATTATTTTTTGAAATAATACAGAGGGGAAAAATAATTATTCCTACAAATTGCACGAGCAGACGAAATTTGCTGAAGATTTTGATAACCGTTTACTCTCGCGCCAAAGCACGAGAATAACCGTTTATGGAGATGCGAAAAGGCACACCCCAGTTACGGGATGTGCCTTTGTGATTTTTGCAAAATCACAGCGGAGCGCATAGCTGCATCTCAATATTGCCACATTCGATGCAAGCAATCCGCACCGCTTTTGTTGCCCTAACAGACAGATTGCAGCAGGGGCATACATATTTCCTGCTACCGCTTGTCTTTACAGGCAACGAGCCGCCAGAACCATCGTGGGTGCCAGTTCCACCGCCAACACGGAATGTCATCCACTCGTTTCTGGAAAGTAGTATGTCCGTCAGGTCATTTCGCAATACAAATTCTAACAGACCATCCCCAGGACTGGTATGGCTGAAACCATACTTGTCGGAGTGCGTCACATTCATATCACGGCACAGACAAGCATCCCTGAATCGCTTGTTGTGGTATGTGCCGCCCCTGCTGCAGTCCTGTATGCCGTGTACGAAATTATAATAATGCACCATTTCATGTGCCATCGTACACACGACTTCTTCTATTGGGCGAGCAATCGTTCCTGCCCCCAAATTTATTTCATGGAAACTTCCCAATTGGGAAACCCACGTGTCGCTGCGGAGCGAGAAATGTCCGTATGCTCGTGGCGTCGATTGGATCGTAATCGTTGGGCGAACGAGCTCGCCGTCAAAGTATTCTGCATTCAGCAGGTCAAAAATGCGGTTAAGATACCCTGCAACGCGGTTATAGCTTGTCAGTTTTTTCATGATGTACTCCTATCTATTCTGTGTATTGTGTTTTTGCTGACGGATAGCCTGATAAATGCGAAAAGCGGTGCCCGGAAGCACCGCTTTTCTTCCCTGTTTAATTTTCCTCCTTTTGAAATGAATTTTACAATTCTTTCTATAATTCCCCCTTTGCGGCAAAAGAGAGCAGACCGCTTTTGGCGGCCTGCCCTCTGTTAAGTATTATACTGCTTTCGCTTGCTCGCAGCATAACTCAATATATAAATGAATGATATGGATTGGCACAATTCCAATGAGCAAGCAAAACTGCCGCCTATAAATAATTCCCCCTGTTTAATATTCCCCCATACAAACATGTATCTGCGATACACCAAAAGATTGACAAAAAAGGTTATTCTTATGTCAATTTTATAAAGGAGACTCTATATGTCCAATTACAGTAAGAAATTGGAACTTATATTACCATTATATATACGGTGCAGAAAAATATAACTTTCAGAAGAAAAAAGTTGAGAATTATTTTTCAATCCGCTACTGATCATGTTTTTCCTGCATGGCGATAATGAATGTTTTTAGTATATCCTCTGCATACTTCCGTTCCAGAGGGGTACACCGTTGCAGCATCATCGAAGAATGCGGCGCGGTATCTGGGGCGGCTGTGCCGAACAAAATATAATCCGTGGAGAGTTTCAATACATCCGCAATCTTACAAAGGGTTTGTACGGACATACCTTTTACACCCAATTCAATGTCGGAACAGAACTTGGGGGTTATATCCAGCTTTTCTGCAAAGACTTCCCTTGTATAGCCAAAAAGTTCCCGTTGTTTCCTGATTCTCGTGCCGATTGCAACCCAATCCATACTGACACCCCCTTGATAGTATATACAGCATAACCCCAAAAGTTATCACGGTAAATAAACTAACAGGGTTGACATTATATAACTTTTAGGGTATTCTTATACAGAATAGGCAACCTATCGGCACAATACGGTAGCCTGTAAATAAATCAAGAGGTGACGAACATGAAAAGGTTAAAAAGAATCGCCTGTTTGTTTCTGGTGGTAGCACTGATGATCATGTGCTTGCCGATGCCCTTCCGGGCATCGGCTGTTGCAACAACAGTTGCCAGTGGAACAATAGACGACACGATGACATGGACATTGGATAGCGATGGTGTCCTTACGATTGGCGGAACAGGCACATGGAACGAACGTTACAGTGAGGGTGAATGGTATTCGGATTATCGTAAATCCGTCAAAACCCTTGTTGTAGAAGATGGCATAGTTTCGGACTCTTTTATTTTTTACGATCATTTCAACCTTGAAAGTGTTAAATTAGGCAACGGCATTACGGGTCTTGGCCGCTATGCATTTCCTTGTCCTAATCTAAAAACAATTTCTTTCGGCAACAACATCAAGACTATTGGAGACGGTGCATTTTCTGAATGCTCAGTACTTTCCTGCATTACTATCCCTGAAACTGTCACGACCATTGGTAATAATGCCTTTTTTGGCTGTACTGCACTAACAAGCATTGTTATACCCCATTCTGTTACATCGCTTGGTAGCAGGGTGTTTTATCAATGCACATCGTTGGAAACTGCAGAAATTGGAAATGGTGTTACCTCGATTAAAGACGAAATATTTTCTGGATGCCTGAATTTGAAAACAGTATCCATTGGTAAGAGTGTAGAGAGTATTGGCTATGCCGCATTTTATGGATGCACTTCGCTGACAGACATATCCATTCCCGATTCTGTAAAGGGAATTAACAGGGCGGCATTTTGGAACTGTACTGCACTGGAAACAGTAAGTTTGGGCAAGGGATTGACTTCAATCGGCGAATCGACATTTGATTTATGTGAAAATATCAAAAGTATTGTGATTCCTGACAGTGTCGAAACAATTGGAGAACGAGCTTTTTATGGTTGTTCAAAGTTGAGCACGATTGACCTTGGTAATGGTGTAAATACAATAAAAGCATGGGCTTTTTATAACTGTGCTGTTGCAAATATCAATATTCCTGCAAGTGTCACAAGCTTAGACCCCATGGCTTTTGAGGGGTATACCGTTTCCTTTGAGGGGTACTCTGTTGACGAAGCAAACGAAACATATTCCAACGACGAAAACGGCATTTTGTACAATAAAGAAAAAACGACACTGATCCGTGTCCCTATGGGATTAATCGGAACATTCAACATCCCAGGTAGTGTTAATACGATTGGAGAGAGTGCATTTGCCAATTGCAGAAATATTACAGCCATCGAAATTCCTGACAGTGTAGGAACAATAGGCTATGGTGCATTTGCAGGATGTACTAACTTAAAAAAGGTTAATCTTCCAAATGGCATTCTTGCAATTGAACAACAGATGTTTAATGGTTGTCAAAGTCTTGAAAGCCTTACAATCCCCAAAAGTGTTACCGAAATTGGGACACAAATCATTGAAAACTGCTCTGTGCTTGATGCTATTTATGTCATGAATAAAGATGTGGTTTTTGCATATTGGAGCATTAACCAAACAAACTTAACAATTTATGGCTATACCAACAGTACAGCACAGGCCTATGCAGAAAGCCACAATATCCCCTTTGTTGCTTTGGACAGCAATCTTGTAATCGTTCCTGACTTGACAGACACCGATTATACGATTGATTCCGATGGACCCTTTACAGTTTACAGCAGTGGCGATTTGTCCGAATTGCAGAGCATCAAAATGGACGGCAATACTGTTGCTACATCCAATTACACATTGGAAGAAGGCTCCACAATCGTAAAATTCAAGGCTGATTATATGGACACACTTGCCGAGGGCGAGCACACTGTGACTTTGGTATATACAAGTGGCAGTGTTAGCACGACCTTGAATGTTGCGGCTAACACCTGCGAGCATAGCTATGACAACACCTGCGATACCTCTTGTAACCTCTGTGGCGCAACTCGTACTGTTACCCACAGTTGGGGCGCAATCACTTCCAACGATACACAGCACTGGTATAAATGCTCTGTGTGTGGTCAAGAAAAGGACAGAGAAAACCACCACGGCGGCACAGCCACCTGCAAGGACAAGGCAAATTGTGTTGACTGTGGCAAGCAGTATGGCGATTTGGCACAGTGCAGCTACACAGCAGAAGTGACAGAAACAAAGTATTTAAAAGCTGCCGCAACCTGCAATACAAAAGCAATCTATTATAAAAGCTGCCCGGTATGCGGCAGCTTTGGAACAGACACCTTTACTGCAGGTGAATTTGACAAGACAAATCACAAGGGAGAAACAGAAATCCGTGGTGCTGTTCCTGCAACCTGTGGCGATCCTGGCTATACTGGTGATACCTACTGCTTGGACTGCGACACTAAGATTGCAAATGGTACAGCTACCAATGCAACAGGGCAGCACAGTGGCGGCACAGCCACCTGCAAAGAAAAGGCAGTCTGCACCACTTGTGGCACAGCCTATGGCGACTTTGCAAAGTGCGAATATACCGAGGAAATCGCTGCTGCAAAGTATCTGAAAGCCGCTGCCACCTGCAAGGATAGGGCAGTGTACTACAAGAGTTGTAAGGTCTGCGGCGGTGTTGGCACTGAAACCTTTACCTACGGCGAGGTTGACGCCGCCAACCATACAGGCGGTACAGAAATCCGTGATGCGGTAGCCGCAAACTGTTCCAACCCTGGTTACACTGGTGATACCTATTGCCTGGGCTGTAATGCCAAACTTGCGACTGGCACAGCTACCGAGAAGAACGACAACCATAGCGGCGGCACTGCTACCTGCAAGGAAAAAGCTGTCTGCACAATCTGCGGTGATCCTTACGGCGACTTCGCAAAGCACAGCTACACCGAGTACAAGTCAAACAATGATGCCACCTGTGAAAAGGACGGCACAAAGACCGCAACCTGTGCTTATGGCTGCGGTACGACAGACACAGTAGCAGATGTAGGCAGTGCAAAGGGTCACGATTTCAAGACCTACACATCCGATGAAAATGCCACCTGCAAGGCAGACGGCACCAAGACTGCCAAATGTGAAAACTGCGACAAGACAAACACGGTTGCCGACGAGGGCAGCAAAGCAGACCACAGCTATGGCGACGACAATTTCTGTGACTGGTGCGGAAAGGACAAGAGCAACCCCCAAACAGGCGATAACACCAATCTTGTCTTACTGACAAGCATTATGGTTATCTCTCTGCTGATGGTAGCAGCCTTAATTGCAACTATATACAGAACAAAGAAAACAAGATAACAGCTTACAGGAGCACGCCGCTTTGGGTGTGCTCCTTTTCTGTAAAGACGACTTGAATATTAAGTTTCAATGGCAGATTATACACACTTTTCCGTACACACTTTTTCCCACTTTTAATCCCACAGGTGGCAAAAGGGTACACACCAAAGTACACACTTTGACCAAAAAAATGACCGCTGGTGGGTTTCACCAGCGGTCACATTTTAGGTTATTTTATTTGGATATTTCCTATAAAATAGGCTGTTTCGCAACTTGCAGATTACTTAAAGTATCTCTCCAAGAGGCCCTGCAGCGCCACGCCGTGGCGGGCCTCATCG
>CAYYKC010000083.1:0-11073 GCA_964471605.1 uncultured Akkermansia sp.
ATTTGCTCATCAATACAGGCAGGTTCTCCGCCATTGACGCTTTCATAGTAGTGCCCATCTCGTCTAAAGATTCGAGATGTCGTTTTGGGCTTCTTTATTTTCTCCTCCTTAATCAAGCGTTCCCGTTCCTTGGTGATACGCTCCAAGAGCACGGATGCTGGCTCGTTATTCGGGTCTTGGGGAACTAGTTTACCCTGAACCGCGAGCTGAAGAATAGAGTTCTTGAGTTGCTGAGCAGTCATGGTCAGATATCCTCTACTTTAATGCCAAGCATCTCCTCAACCTTAGCCAGAATGGCATCAATCTCACTATTGAGAGCAGCGCGTTTCTGCCTGTACTGTTTGATAAGTTCGTCCGGGGGAAGTATTTCCTCCTCCTCGTGGGGATATCCACAAAGGTCTAAGTTGTACTTTCCCTCTGCGATTTCTGCGATGGTGTACTTTTTCGCCTTATCAAAGCCATCTTCATTGATTTCTTCGCGATTGTGCCACCATTCCTCAGCCGGGGCGAAATGGCTCAACTGCATCGGCTTCGTTTTGGAGAAATGCTTGTACCCCTCGGGCATATCCAGACGGTAGAACCACGTCTCCTGAGTGGGGGCTGTCTTATCGAAGAAGAGAATATTCGTGGTAATAGATGTGTAGGGTGCGAATACGCTGTGCGGCATGCGGATGATTGTGTGCAAGTTGAACTCCGACATGAGTTTCTCTTTGATAGCCATCTTGGCATTATCCGTACCGAAAAGGAATCCGTCCGGCAGGATAATAGCGCATCGCCCATTCTTCTTCAAACGGTACATGATAACCGACATGAAGAGGTCTGCTGTTTCACTACTGCGGAGATCTGCTGGGAAGTTCTGCTTCACGCCCTCTTTTTCCGTGCCACCATAAGGAGGGTTCATGAGAATAACATCGAAGCGGTCTGCTTCGGAATAATCACGGACATTCTTATCCAGAGAGTTGCCGTGGATAATCTGGGGCTTGTCAATATCATGCAGAAGCATGTTTGTAGCACACAGTAGGAACGGCAAAGCCTTTTTCTCTATGCCGTAAATGGAGCTGCTGTACAGTTCTCGGTCTTCTACGGAACTTACTTGTGCATCCAGAGCTTTGAGTGCAGAGGTCAGGAAACCACCAGTACCACAAGCGAAGTCTGCAATAGATTCTCCGAGTTTGGGCTGAATCATGCGCACCATGAAATCGGTCACCGCTCGCGGGGTGTAGAACTCACCGGAATTACCTGCACTTTGCAAGCTACGCAAAATAGTCTCGTAAATCTCACCGAACGCGTGACGGTCTTCGTATTCCTCGAACTGGATTTCATCGATAACGTTCACTACCTGACGCAGCAGGATGCCGTCCTTCATGTAATTGTTGTTATCTTCAAACGCCCGTTGAACGATGATTTGGTTCATCGGCGTATTCTCGTCTATCTCGATGCTCTTAAGCTGCGGGAATAGCTCGTTATTGACAAAGTTAAGCAGTTTTTCTCCGGTAAGAGCGTTACCGTCCTTATGGTCTACAGCCCAGTTTCTCCAACGGAGCGGATCCGGAATAATGGAAGTATAGTCGCTTTGCATGAATTCCCACACCTCCTCCTTAGCATCGTACACTTTCAGGAAGAGAATCCATACCATCTGTTCAATGCGCTGGGCATCGCCATTGATGCCCGGGTCTTGGCGCATAATATCCTGGAGACGTTTAACAATATTACCGAGACTCATAAATTAAGCAGCGTAGATTTCATTTTGCAGTTTGATGACGGCTTGCACATACCCGTCCTTACCACCGAACAACTTGGCTATCTTCATGGGGGAACCAAACTGTCGGAACGGGTCGTTTTGTAAAATAGCCAGATTGGAGAGGTCGCGAATACCCTCGTTCATGTACTTATCAAGTAATGCGCTTAGAACCTGTTGAGCCAGCTCCGAGAACTGGTGCAAATATCCTCGTTTACGGACGTTGTTGGCTCGCTCCGCTTTAGTCAACGGCTCTTTATCGTAAGCGATGTGGCAGATGAGGTCGAAATCATCCAAATCCGTCTTGCCGGAGGCTTCCCTAAGGGATTCGAGCAAAACACCGCGCTCTTGAAGAACGTCAATGATTGCCTGCTTCTTCTCTTCCGCATTCCATTTTTGGAGGAACTCATCGAGTGAAGCAAACTCTCCCAAGATATTTCTCTTGGAGTAGTCTATAACACTCTCTGTGGTCAATTTACCATCGGCATCGTAGTATTGTACTCGCTCATTGAGGATATGAACGTCCACTCCATTGATGCGTACCTTTTTCTTGTGCTCAGGGGGAGGCAGAGGGCCTACAATGGGAGGGCCTACTACAGGCGGGGCTACAGGAGGATTTTCATCATCTCCCGTTGAACCATCCCCATCTCCATCATCATCGTCCCCATCCGGCTGCAAGTCAATGGCAACTATGGGTTCTCCGTCAAAGTCAGGGTCAGCAAACAATCTGCTGGCATCCCGGAAATCCAGAATAGTGAAATACTCCTTGCCGCATTCAGGCTTCAGGCGCGTGCCTCGACCGATAATCTGCTTAAACTCGGTCATGGATTTTATGGGAGAATCCAGCACAATCAATTTGCAAGTTTTGCAGTCTACACCTGTAGTAAGGAGCTTAGATGTCGTTACAACTGTAGGATACTTGCAATCGGCATCAATAAAATAGTCCAACTGAGCCTTGCCCTCTGCATTATCCCCGGTTATACGCATGATGTACTTGGGATTTTGAGCAATGAGGTCACTATTTTCGTTTATCAAAGCTTGGCGCATGCGCTCGGCGTGTTCGATATCCACGCAGAAGACGATAGTCTTAGCAAACCTGTCATTCTCTTTAAGGAATCGAGTGACTCGTTTTGCGACCTGCTGTGTACGCTCATCGATAATGAGATTTCGGTCAAAGTCTTTGATGTTGTACTCTCTATCCTCTATTTCGTCACCATCCACATCACGCTTACCAGCCGGAGGCCGATAGCCTTCCAAATCTTTATTGAGCCCCACACGAACCACCTTGTACGGAGCAAGGAATCCGTCATCAATACCTTGTTTCAAGCTGTATGTGTATACGGGCTCTCCGAAATATGTGATGTTAGAAACCTCCTTTGTTTCCTTAGGGGTTGCGGTCAGACCAATGTGCGTGGCAGAGTTGAAATAATTTAAGATTTTGCGCCATTGAGAGTCCTCTTTTGCGCTACCACGGTGGCACTCGTCAATAATAATCAGGTCGAAGAATTCCGGCGTAAAGGCGCGGAACGGCTCCTTATTATCATCCCCGGCCAATTGCTGATACAAGGCGAGATAAATCTCATAGGAGCTATCTAGGATCTTATTCCCCTCGGCATCTTTCTGCTCATTCTCTCCTATCTTGTGCATCACCTTGGCAAACGGCTTGAAATCCTGAGTCATTGTTTGGTCGACCAAGATATTACGGTCTGCCAAGAAAAGGATTTTTTTCTTAGTTCCGGATTTCCAAAGGCGGTGAATAATTTGAAAAGCTGTATATGTCTTACCCGTTCCGGTAGCCATAACCAGCAGGATTCGGTTCTGTCCTCGAGCGATGGCTTCAATGGTTCGGTTAATAGCTATGCGCTGATAGTATCGGGGTGTTTTATCTCCAGGGGCAAAGTAATATGGCTCTGAAATGAGCGCTTCTTGTTCCGGAGTGTAATTAGATGCTGAGGTAAAGCGATGCCAAAGTTCTTCCGGCGAAGGGAATGCCTCCAATGGGATTTCTCGCTCTGTTCCTTGTTTCATATCATGCTCCAAGAAACCGTCTCCATTGGAGGAATACACAAAGGGTATGTCCAGAATCTTAGCATAATCAATGCCCTGTTGCATGCCATCCCCTAGATTATGCTTGTTGTCCTTAGCCTCAACGATGGCAAGAGGGATATTCGGTCGATGATAAAGGACATAGTCAGCACGCTTCCGCTTACCACGGCCAACGGTATTACCCCGAACGATGACGGCGCCGTCGGTGAAAGCATACTCCATACGGATTTGCTTTTTCCTATCCCAGCCAGACTTTTCTATGGCCGGGGTAATGAACTGAAGCTTTATCTCCTCTTCAGTCATCTGTTTCTTGGGGATTACTGTTTCCATGTCTGATAGCGTGTTGGGCATTCCGCCGCGCCTCATTCTACCAAATATGGAGGGTGTATTCAAGAAAAAGCATAGAAATTCCTATGAAATCTTCATCAGGAAGATTCTCTGCGTTAATCATTTTTGACGGAGCCATTGCCGCTATCCAACAACGATGTGATAACAAGCCGGTGGTACAACGGTCTACAACGGCACAATCCTCCTCCGCAAGGCTCCTTTTTGGGCGTTTTGCGGGGATTTTGCCGGGCGGGTTGCATTTGCCTCCTTTTTTCAGGCGGTTATATTCTTTTTTTTATTGGAACTTCTCCGTGTTGCTCTCACTCAGGCCGCTGTGGTAGGTAACAAGGTGGGCATAGACCAAGAAGTTTATAATATATGGAAAGTTAGGTTGCTTGAGAATGTCTGCCTGTTTACAATATGAGAAAGGAGATAGCAAATATGAAAACAAATAATGTGTCCACCAAAAGAAACGAGCAGATTCTTATGCGTGTATTGAAAATCGTTTTATCTGCTACAGACTGCTCTCCTGAATTCACGTTGGCATTCAAAACGTTTACGAACAACGTTATCTTGGATATTCGTGAGCGAGGGATATCGACTTTCAGCTCACTTATCGACTATTTGCACGATAAGGCGAATCAGGATATTGATAGAACAGAGGATTTAACGCTTGACCAGAAGAGCTACTGGAAATGTGTCACTCGTATGCTTGCTGAGCTGGCAAAGTTGAGACACAGCAATAAAAGAAGTTTCTGGCCGGGAAAGCATCGTAACAGAATTAGGCGATTCTCATTGGGCTAACAATACTGCCGAGACGTTGGTAAACTGTGACTATTACTCCTCTCCCCTTCAGAGCTTTGATTTTATCGCGGCGGGGTGCGGTGACATCGCCTCCTGCGGTGTGGCGGTGGGGTATAAAGATGGGTGGTTTTATTACCCCCTCATTATCAACACCAATTTGCAAAATTCGGACGATCTTTCCGTGTTTTAACCACAAAATTCGGACGATCTTTTGGCGAATCTACCACAAAATTCGGACGAACTTGGGGGGGGTGAGCACATTTTCGGGACTTGAGTGGGTGGAAATCGGGGAAAATAGCGCGGTGACTCCTGAAATTCGGGAATGTGGGTTCCGTGGATGTCGCTGATGCCGATTTTCTGCGCCGGGGGGAGCAGGGGGCAAATTTACTCGTCCTTATCCGTGTTCTGAGAGGGGACGTACAGGATGACCAGCCAGATGATGAGGAAGATGCAGAAGCCGGAAAGGATGAGGAGATTGTGGATGATGACTGCCCACAGAGGGTGGGAGATGATGACTGAGTTCGGGGAGTCGGGCAGGACGGCGATTTGTACAGTATCGCCGGAGCGGTAGCGGAAGAATATCGTGCCTTGAACGGTGGCGGTGCGGGAGCCGTGGTAGTGGTAGGCAACCTGATGCCTGCTTTTACGAACGTGTTGGGTGATGGTGGCTGTTACCCGGTCGCCTTGGGTGAGGTGCTGGAGGTTTGTCGCCACGGCGTAGATACAGGCGGTGTTGCCAATGCTCAGGAAGGATATCAGGATGCTGCCGAGGATAAGAAACTTATTCTTCCGCAGGCCTTTGTAGCTTTTGATGAGGAGGTGGAGCAGCGATGCCGCCCAGAGGGCAAGGGCGGTATAAAGGGCTGTTTCCCCTGTCAACCATGTAGGCAGCAGGACGCTTTCCGGCTGGTCAAGGTTGTGCAGAATCACCATGATGGAGCCGAGCTGTGTCAGAATGCTGAGGGCGAAGAGGGGGGATATCCTCAGGGGATTGATGCACAGGAGCGCGATTTCTTTCAGTAGCTGCTTTTTCATGGAAGAATGCTGTCAACGGGCGGATGTTAGTCGCCCGTGTGCTAAAAGTCAAGGGGAAAGACTCCCGAAATTCGGGAATGAGGGTTCCGTGGATGCCGATTATCTGCGCCGGGAGTGCAGGGGGCAGCCCCGGCTTACTCGCCTCGCAGGGCTTTGATTTTGTCGCGGAGGACGGCGGCGACTTCGAAATCGAGACGGGCGGCGGCTTCTTTCATCTCTTTTTCCAGCCGCTTGATGGCGGCGGCGGTGTCTTCGTCGCCTTCGGCGGCGTGGAGGGCGGTTTCGGTGAAGTCGTCGTAGTCGTCTGCGTCGTCCGGGGTGTAGAGGCGGAGGGTGGATTGGTCTGCGCGGGCGACGGTGTGGGGGGTGATGCCGTGGGCCTCGTTGTAGGCCTGCTGGATGGCGCGGCGGCGGTCGGATTCCTCGACAAGGCGGCGGATGGAGTCGGTGATGACATCGCAGAAGAGGACGCATTCGCCGTGGACGTGGCGGGCGGCGCGGCCTGCGGTCTGGACAAGGCTGGTTTCGTTGCGCAGGAAGCCTTCCTTGTCCGCATCCAGGATGCAGACGAGGGAGACTTCCGGCAGGTCGAGCCCTTCGCGCAGGAGGTTGATGCCCACCAGGATATCGACTTTGCCGGAGCGGAGTTTGCGGAGGATTTCCACGCGCTCGATGGCATCTACGTCCGCGTGGATGTATTCGACGTTCAGCCCGATGTTGCGGAGGTAGTCTGTCAAATCCTCTGCGGTGCGTTTGGTGAGGGTGGTGACGAGGACGCGCTCGCGGACGGAGACGCGTTGGTGGCAGAGTTCGATGGTTTTGTCAATCTGCCCCTCCAGCGGGAGAAGGGTGATTTTCGGCTCCAGCAGGCCGGTGGGGCGGATGAGCTGCTCCACGATGAGGGGCTGGCCGAGCCCGCGCGGGTTGAAGCTCTCCACCGGGGCGGAGGAGGGGTGCGGCGGGACTCGCAGTTCGGCGATGTTGTGGAAGAAGACCCCGCTGAAGTCATCCGGCGCGGCGGTGATGGCCCGACTGGCTTTGCGGCTGCGGGCGTGGGTGTTGCCGCGTTTGGCTTTGAGGATGGGGATGTAGGATTTGTTGCCCGGCACGCAGTTGACGTATTCGAAGGGGCCGGGGGTGGCGCTCAGGTAGAGCAGCTGGCTCTGGCAGTTCATGAACTCGTCGAAGCGCAGCGGGCGGTTATCCAGCGCGGAGGGCAGGCGGAAGCCGTGGTCGATGAGCACTTGCTTGCGGGAGCGGTCGCCCTCGTACATGCCGCCTATCTGGGGGACGGTGGCGTGCGACTCATCGATGATGGTGAGGTGGTTGAGGGGGAAATAGTCCTGGAGGGTGGAGGGGGTGGAGCCCGGAGCGCGGCCTGCCAGATGGCGGGAGTAGTTCTCGATGCCTTTGCAGAAGCCGATTTCGTTGATGAGCTCCAGGTCGTAGTCCGTGCGCATCTTGAGCCGCTGGGCCTCGATGAGTTTGTTCTGCTTTTCGAACCACTCCACGCGCTCTTTCAGCTCTGCGCGGATGGAGGCAATGGCGGGTAGGCGTTTCTCCGGCGAGGACACATACTGTTTCACCGGGAAGAAGAGGTAGCTGTTCAGCCGCTCGCGCACGCGCCCGGTCACGGCATCGATGAGCGATATGGCCTCAATCTCATCGCCGAAGAACTCCACGCGGATGGCCTCGCCGTCGCTCTGCGCGGGGTAGATTTCCACCACGTCGCCACGCACGCGGAAACGCCCGCGGTCGAAGTCGTAGTCATGCCGCTCAAAGAGCAGTTCCGCCAGACAGGCAATCATGGCATCGCGGTCAATCTCCTGGCCCACATGGATGGAGAGCGTGAGGTTGCGGTAGTCCTCCGGCGCACCCAGACCGTAGATGCAGGAGACGCTGGCCACCACAATCACATCCCGCCGCAGCAGCAGGGAACGCATGGCGTTGAGACAGAGACGGTCAATCTCCTCGTTGATGGCGCTGTCCTTTTCGATGTAGGTGTCTGTGCTGGCGATGTAGGCCTCCGGCTGGTAGTAGTCGAAGTAGGAGACGAAGTATTCCACCGCATTGTGCGGGAAGAAGCTCTTGAGCTCGGAATAGAGCTGGGCGGCCAGCGTTTTGTTGTGGGAGAGCACCAGCACCGGCCTGTCCTGGGCGGCGATGATGTTCGCCATGGTGAAGGTCTTGCCGCTGCCGGTCACGCCCAGCAGGCACTGGTGACGATTCCCCGCCTCCAGCGATTTGAGGAGCTTGCGGATGGCTTGCTCCTGATCGCCGGATGGCTTGTAGTCCGTTACCAGTTGAAAGATGCCCATGGGAAGGTGTCAGTGGCGGTGTTCGATGTCCTGCACCAGCGCCGTGGTGGCGCGCTCCAGCAGCCGTACCACATGGTCAAAGCCGGCCTCGCCGCCGTAATACGGGTCGGGCACCTCGCGATCGGCGGCATCGGCGGGGAACCATCGGCTCATGGGGATGACTTTGGCTTTCTGTTCTGCCGTGCGGGCCATGTGCAGGATGTCCTCGCGGTTGCTTTCATCCTGCGGCACGATGAGGTCGAACTGCTCAAAGTCTGCCCGGCGGAATTGGCGGGCGCGGTGACCGCCCCAGGCATATCCGGCGCGTTGCAGCGCTGCGAGCATGCGGGAATCCGGCTTGCTGCCGATGTGGTAGGAGGCGGTGCCGCAGGAGTCTGCGGCGATGCGGCCCTGCGCCCCGGCTTTTGCCACGGCGGCGTTGAACAGAATCTCCGCAGCGGGGGAGCGGCAGATGTTGCCCAGACAAACGAATAAAACCCGGAAAGGGACCCCTTTTCCGTCAGTTTCAGGTTGACCGCCGCTGCCGTTTCTGCTATTAAGATACATGACGCACACCAGATTAGCACAGTCTCATGAATATTGCACGCCTGAAATCTGACCCCGAGATTTTTTACTCCCTCCAGGGCGAGGGAGCGCAGGTGGGGACTCCCGCCGTGTTCCTGCGCCTTGCCGGGTGCAACCTTTCCTGCACCTGGTGCGATACCAAGCACTCCTGGGGCGCCGGGGTGGAGCTGCCCGTGGCTGATGTGGCCCGGCGATTGCAGGAGTACACCTGCCGCCATCTGGTGATAACCGGGGGCGAGCCGCTGTTGCAGCAGGAGGAGCTGGAGGAGCTGCTGGAGCTGCTGCCGCCCGATTATGTGGTGGAGGTGGAGACTAACGGCTCCATCGCGCCCTCCCGTGCGCTGCGTCAGCGGGTGGACTGGTGGAATGTGTCGCCCAAGCTGCGCCACTCCGGCAATGATGCGGGCGCGGCGCTCTGCTTCGATGCGCTGGAAACCTTTGCGGAGATGCCCAACGTGTGGTTCAAATTTGTGGTGCAGGGGGAGGCGGACTGGCGCGATATCGACATGCTGGAGCTGCCGCAGCATCAGATAATGCTCATGCCCTGTGCCGCCACCCGTGCGGAGCTGACCGCCGCCCGTCCCGCCGTGGCGGAGATGTGCCTGCAACACGGCGTCCGCCTCGGCGAGCGTCTCCACCTCGTCCTCTGGGATACCAAAAAAGGAGTCTGAGGGGAGCACGAATGACGAGTGTCGAATGACCGGTGACGAGTGAAAAATTCGCTGTGCCGCCGCGCGGAACTATTGTTGAAAAGTTTCCTTGTGTGCAATTATTGGCTCAAGCCGCTTACTTTTAATTCGTAAATCGTCATTCGTAAATCAACGTGTTCCAAATCCTTGGAACACGTAGCCCTGTCGTTTGTGCTTGCTTTGCGGGGGGCTATGTGTTACGATGGACGAGCGCGTGCCGGTGGCTCGGCGGATTTTTGCACTTATGAAACTCAAGAAACTGATGATGACGATGGTTGCCGGGCTGATGGCTCTGCCTGCTCTGGCTGCGGATTCCTTTAACTGGACGGAGTATTATTTCCTGCTGCCGACGGATGAGAATTCCCGGCCGTACAAGCGCTACATGGATGAGAAGTACGGCACGCAGTGGAATCTGAATGTGGCGTACAACCTGTGGAATACGGAGGGGGCCATGCCCGGGGTGAATCATCACAACAATCTGCTGATGGCTTCTCTGCAGTTGCAGCAGCGCCTCATTGAGGATTCGGTCGGCGGCGGCACATGGCTGCGTCTGGAGGTGGACAGCTGCTGGGGGCTTGACCGCGAGTCCGCCCAGAGCGATACATACTACACGAGCTTCTTCGGCATTCCGCACAGTGTGCACAACAACGCCAAGGGCCCGCATAATGTGATGGTGGCAGAGGCGATGCTGATGCACTTCCGCAACAACAAGCGCACGGTGTTCACCGCCGGTATTGTGGATTTGTCCAACTACATCGACTGCGTGAGCATTGCCGCCAGCGGCTATCACGGCTTCAACAACACCGGTTTTGTCGGCTCGTTCACCAATCCGGTGACGCTGTACAACCTGGGCGCCATTGCCATGCACCAGATTGATGACCGTAACTACATCATCGGCGGTATCTCCCGCAACACCGCCGGCCCCGGGGATAATCCCTTCGGCGGCAGCATTTCCGATGGCTATCTGGCCACGGCAGAGTATGGTCATATCTGCAACGACGGCAAGACCATCCTGCGCTTCTCCCCCTTTATTCACCGCTCCACGGGCAATGCCTCCGGGAAACATGCCAGCGGTGGCTTCTCCTGCAGCATTGAATACAAGCAGTCCGATGCGCTGACCCTCTACAGCCGCGCGGGATACGGCTTCCGCGACGACGTGACGGAGCCCTTCGGCATCGCCATCGGCGGTCAGGCAAAACTCTGCCCGAGCCGCCCGGATGATTATTGCGGGCTTTCCTACGGCCTCTTCAAGGGCAAGCGCAACAGCGACGGCGGCTACTACGAGGGACGTCAGCACCAGGTGGAGGCCATGTACAGCTTTCAGGTGAATGAATACATGAAGGTGATTCCCCACGTGCAGGCCATCATGAACCCCACCTATTACGACACGGATGCGGAGTTCATCTGGGGCTTCATGACGGTGTTCGTCTTCTGATGGGCTGAACAGTTCGTTACCTTATCGGGCTCCCCGTGCTGAACGGGGAGCCTTTTTCTGTGTTGTACGACCGACGCGATATGCGCACTGCGGTGAAAGTCCGCGAGGAGCCGCGAT
>CAYYKC010000084.1:0-11035 GCA_964471605.1 uncultured Akkermansia sp.
ATCCGGCAAATTATCCACAAGGTCAGCATTGTGAATGCTGTATATTTCTCTCAGCAGCTCAGGAGCAGGTCACTCAGCCTCCCGAGGCGCGTGGAAAAGGGCACCCCTGAACGAGCTGCACAAAACTTATAAAAATCAAATCTTTCAATAATGAAAAAGGCGCTTATTACACTAATGGCTCTGGCTGGAGTTGCGGCTGCTGATAACCTGACACTTACGACAGGTATTAACTACACCAAAGATGGAGTAACTACACTAGTAGATGGCTATACTGCTCCAAATAATTCAGATATTGGTTATTCTTCCGCACTCTGGCCGGGTTCCCGAAATCTTGCAGAGCTTAGTTTTGACATTACCCTGTCCGATCTTTACGGAGCAACCGAGATCAACTCTTCTGACATCTGTTCTTTAACTTCAGTACAGATTAAGGTGAACACTAATGGCTGGTGTATGGATGAAGGTCGAACCATTACTCTTAGCACTGGTGATTTGTCATACTCTACTTTAATTAATGTGACAGGCGTATACAGTACTGGCTCAGATGTTATTACTCTGAGTCCGATCGGCTGGAATAATCTTTCTAAAAATACAGTTCTAACAGTTACTATACTCCCAGCGGAAGGCTTATCAACAACCAATCTTTCCGTTGCTTCTGCAGACATTTACGGTAAGAATGGAGCATCAGTTACTTGGTCAGGAGTCACAACCATCGACATGTCAGATAATTGGGGTTATGAGGCTCCGCTTGTCAAGGTGAATCTTGTTACAGCTTCTGTCCCCGAGCCCACCACGGCCACGCTTTCCCTACTGGCTCTCGCCGGCTTGGCAGCACGCCGTCGCCGCAAATAAATTGTCTTTTTCATTGAATTGAAAACAAGGCCGCTGTTCTGATGAGGAGCAGCGGCTTTTTTCTGTTATCCCGCCTTGAACGGGGCGAAAAATGTCTGAGCGGGAACTTGACCGAATGAGGGATTTCTGCTAGTGTGTGGGGTGATGATGAAGCGAGTAATGAGTTACCTGCTGGCGGGAGCAGCGGCGCTGGTGATAAGCGCCTGTAACCGTGAGAATCCTGATAGCAGGGAAATCCACATGGGATGTTTCCCGAATGTAACTCATGTGCAGGGGCTTGTGGCGAGAAACATGAGCCGCCACGGACAGGGATGGTTTGAACGCTACCTGCCCGGCTATACCCTGCAATGGCACACCTTCAACGCCGGACCTACGGCGATGGAAGCCTTGTTCGGCAAGACAGCTGATGTGACCTATGTGGGGCCCAGCCCGGCGCTGAATGCCTACGCTGTGGCCAATGGACGAGAAATCCGACTGCTGGCGGGAGCGGTCAATGGCGGGGCGGCACTGATGGTATCCCCGGAGAGCGGCATCCGCACAGCTCAGGACTTTCGGGGACGCAGCATTGCCACCCCCCAGCTGGGCAACACACAGGATGTCTCCTGCCGAGCCTGGCTGCAAAAGAACGGCCTGACCTGCACCCTGGAGGGTGCTGGTGATTGTCGCGTTGCTCCCACCCCCAATTCCATGCAGCTGCAACTCATGAAACAGGGCGATATCGATGCCTGCTGGACGGTAGAGCCCTGGGTCACGCGCCTGGAACTCATGGCCGGTGCCAGAATACTGGTTCAGGAGCCGCAAGTGGTCACCACCGTGCTGGCTGCCCGCACCGGATGGCTCAAAAACCACCCGAAGGAAGCCGCCGCACTCATCCGCGCTCACGGAGAGCTGACACAGTGGATTATCGACCACCCGGAAGAAGCGCAAAAGCACGTGACGGATGAGCTCAGTCAGCTGACGCAGTCACCTATGGATTCAGAAATAGTGGAGCGCGCATGGAAACGGCTGACGCTGACGACGGATATCGACCGCGCCGGACTGGAGCAGTTTGTGAAGGACGCACAGGGAACAGGGCTGCTGGACCATGTACCCCCGCTGCAAGGAATGATTTATACCCCCGACACTCAGGAATGAACGTGATGCACGACAAGTTAGAAAAAGAAATCAACGCATTCCCCACCGCCAAGCTGAGCGTGGAGCATGTTTGCAAGGACTTCCGGACCCGCAACGGCTCCGTGAGGGCACTGGATGACGTATCACTCACCATCAATGAGGGAGAGTTCGTCTGCTTCGTCGGGCCGAGCGGCTGCGGCAAATCCACCCTGCTCAACATCATCGCCGGACTGGAAAAACCCGACAGCGGGCTGGCACTCATCGACGGTGTACCCATTACCGGACCGGGTCGTGACCGCATGGTCATGTTCCAGGAGCACGCGCTCTTCCCCTGGCTGGACGTCATCGGCAACGTCATGTTCGGGCTCAAGCAGAAACCCAACCTCACGGACAAGGAACGGCTGGAGGTAGCCAAGTATTACCTTTTCCTCGTGAAGATGGATAGATTCGCCCATTCCAACATTCACGAACTCTCCGGCGGCATGCGCCAACGAGTGGCTCTGGCTCGCTCTCTGGCACCGAACCCGAAGATACTCCTGATGGATGAGCCTTTTTCTGCGCTGGATGCCATGACGCGAGAGCGTCTCTACGGCGATATTCAGGATGTGTGGGAAAAACGCCGCAAGACCATCATCTTTGTGACCCACAACGTGCGCGAGGCCGTCTGTCTGGGCAGCCGAGTCGTGCTCTTCTCACCGCATCCGGGGCGCATCCGCGAGCAATTCCCGGTGAATCTGGAGCGTCCCCGCAACATCAACAATCACGACCTGGCCGACCTCTCCATGCAGATAACCTCCGCGCTGAAGGGCTACACCGCCGCCGAATCCGATTAATTCCGCATCACCCGACATGAAACGCTTTCTCATTTCTCTGATATTCTTTTTGCTGCTCATCCTGATATGGGCGGGCTGCACGGGCGAGCTGGCCTTCCTCGGGCTCAGCGAGAGTCTCTGGTCCCCCTTCGTGCTGCCCTCCCCCGGCGTGGTGGCGCAGTATCTGTGGGACAACACCGCCAACGGCAAAATCCCGTTGTCCATGCTCATCACCCTGCGCCGCCTGCTCATCGGCTACGCCATCGGTCTGGTGCTCGGCGTACCGCTGGGCATGCTCTCCGCACGATTCCGTAGTGTGAGCGATACACTGGGCGTGCTGGCTCTGGGGCTGCAAGCGCTACCGAGTGTGTGCTGGGTACCGCTGGCCTGCATCTGGTTCGGTCAGACGGAAGCCGCCCTGCTCTTCGTGGTCATCATGGGCACCCTGTGGAGTGTGCTGCTCTCCACGCAGAACGGCATGCGAAGCGTGCCGCCCATCTATGCCCGCGCCGCCCGCACCATGGGCTCCGGGCCGCTGCACACGCTGGTGTTCGTCACCCTGCCCGCCTCGGCTCCCTTTGTGGTCAGCGGCATGAAACAGGGCTGGGCTTTCGCCTGGCGCTCCCTCATGGCAGCAGAAATCTACGTCTCCGTAGTCTCCGGCTTCGGCATCGGCCAATATCTGCACTACGGGCGCGAGTTGCAGCGCATGTACCAGGTCATCGGTATCATGTTCATCATCATTCTGGTGGGGCTGCTGGCAGACAAGATTCTCTTCTCTCCGGCAGAGGCATGGTTGCACCGCCGCTGGGGCACGGATAAGGAGTAAGGAGCGATGAACTGGATTGTTGAACTGAAGAATTTGCTGGGCGATTGCGTCCGCACGGATGAAGCCACCCTGCAGGCACATGCCGGGGATAAGTGGCACGCCGCCGCGCTCCCGGAAGCCGTGGTGCTGGCCACCTCTACGGAGGCCGTAGCCACAGCCATGAAAGTGGCTCATGCGCACGGCATCCCCGTTACCCCGCGCGGGGCGGGAGTGGGCTATGTGGGCGGCTGTGTGCCGGTGAGAGGCGGGCTGGTCATCTCCACCGCAGCCATGACCCGCATTGTCGAGGTGAATCCCGCCGATGGCGTGGCAGTGGCAGAGGCCGGCGTGCTGACAGCCGATTTGCAGGATGCCTGTGCACGCACCGGCTGGTTCTACCCGCCGGATCCAGCCTCCCGCAAGGAATCGAGCATCGGCGGCAACATCGCCACCAACGCCGGCGGTCCCCGTTGCCTGAAATATGGTGTCACCCGTGCCTATGTCCTGGGGCTCACCGTGGTTCTGCCGGACGGCAGCATCCTGACCTGCGGCGGCCGTACCCATAAAAACAAGCAAGGTTTCGACCTCGTGGGGCTCTTCTGCGGATCAGAGGGGATGCTTGGTATCATCACGCAGGCTACGCTGCGCATCATTCCGGCCCCTCCGGCTCGGGCGGCGCTCCACGCTTCGTTCCCCCGATTTGCCCTCGCCGCACAGGCGGTGCAGAACGTGTTGCAGGGTGGTCATCTGCCCTGTGCGCTGGAAATTACGGATGCGTTCACGCTGGCAGCCGCGCGGCGGCATCTGGGTCCCGGTGTCCTGCCGGAGGGGGCTCAGGGGCATATCATCATCGAAATTGACGGACGAGCGGATGCCGTTGCCTCCGAGCTGGCCGCTATTAGCGACATCCTGCGACAGACCGGCGCCGTCGATATCGTCCCGGCTGTAACAGAGGAGGAAGTGGAAGCCATCTGGCAGCTCCGGCGCGAATTTTCCTATAGTCTGAAAGCAACCGGACTCACCAAGCTCAACGAGGACATCGTCATTCCCCGCTCCCAACTGGTGGCACTGGTGGAATTCTGTGAAAGCATGCAGAAAGAGACCGGCATTCCCGTGGCATGCTTCGGGCATTCCGGCGACGGCAACATCCACACCAATATCATGGTGCTCAAGGATGCGGAGGGCAACGACATCCGCCCCCCTGCCGATGCGCTGGTCAACCGGCTCTTTGAATGGGTGGTCAACCACGGCGGCAGCATCACCGGCGAACACGGTATCGGCCTAGCCAAAGCGCCCTGGTTTGCCGATGCCATCGGACCCGTGGCCATGCAGCTGCACCGCACCCTCAAGCAGGCTATCGACCCCGCCGGCATCCTCAACCCCGGCAAAATGGGGCTGTAAATAACGTTTGCCGCCAATCGACAACACCTGCGCCACAGAGCGGCAAACTTTTGCATTCGTAAGCCGTCATTCCCGAAAAGGAATCGTGCTCAACGCTGCTTCGGCTTCCAATCCGGGGCAGTCCGACCGCCGCCGCCCGTATAGGGCTCCAGTGTCGTGGGTCGATAGGTCTCCGGGGTCATCAAACGGCGAAGCGGTATCGTGACCTCATCCTCATCGATATATCGGGCATAGGGGCTTTCATCCGTCCAGATGAATGACAGGAATGGGTTGACCTTTGTCTCCACCGTAGTCGCCGCCGCCTGATACCCCGGTTTCTCGGCCACAATAGCCAAGTCCTGACACTGTTCTATCTCCATTGTCAGGTTGCTGGTGCCCACCTCTTTTCCGTTGAGCGTAATCAGAGCCCCTGCGGGTTCCGTTTTGATGGTAAACTCCTTTGTACCATAGCAGGACACCAGCCCCGAAACCAGCCCCAGCAGCATGAGATAATGCACCGTCTTCATACCCCTGCACTCTACCGCATGACTCTCTCACATTCAAGTTTTTTCCCGTTGCAGGACACATTTTCATCTGCCGTTCCTCCAATGCGGACAAATAACTGGGCATACGGGGATTTTTTCACCATAAACTTTCGAAACAGCAGGCGTAAAACCATGCGTACAGGGATATTTCTTGATATCTGATAATATGTGTGCTAGCATACGCGCGCAACATGATAGCCGATGCTGAATCACTTTTCGATTGGAAACAGCGTGCCGCCCGCCAGCCGCAGGGCCGCACGGTGCTGGATCTGGAGGCAGACAGCCTGCACCGCCACCGCGAAAAGCTCTGCCTGATTCAGTATGCCGATGAAGACGGCGTGGCTATTATTGACCCGCTGGCTATTGAGGACATGTCTCTCTTCACACTCTGGCTGGAAGAAGCAGACGTGTGGATGCACGGTGCCGATTATGACATGAGCCTGCTGCAGAATGCCTACGGGGTGCTGCCGCACATGATTCTGGACACCCAGATTGCCGCCCGCCTGCTGGGATTCCGCCAATTCGGTCTCGCGGCGCTGGTGGAGCATTTCTACGGCATTGTGCTCAGCAAGAAGAACCAGAAGGCAGACTGGGGACGCCGCCCGATTCCCGCCGCCATGCAGGAATATGCCCAGGGGGATGTGAAGTTCATGCTGGGCATGGCGGACAAGCTGGTGGCGCAGCTGCAGGAGTTGGGTCGCTATGACTGGTTTCTGGAGAGCTGTGCCGCCAATCTGCAACACGGTTATGAACGCTACAATGCCGTCGCTCAGGATCCCTGGCGCATCAAGGGCTGCGGCAAGTTTGAGCCGCGCGGTCTGGCTGCTCTGCGAGAGCTCTGGACCTGGCGCGACCACGAAGCCGCCCTCATGGACAAGCCCTCGTTCATGGTCTGCTCCAACAACGACCTTTTGCGCTGGAGTCTGGCGTTGCAGGAGTTCCGCACCGTCTCTCCCCTGCACTGTTTCCACAACCACCGCGCCGCCCGCTTCCGCAAGGCGGTCGAACGCTTCCAACTGCTGGATGAGGATGACTACCCCACACAGCCCAAACGCGAAAAACACGAGACCGACCCCCGATTCGAAGCCAATCTGGCACACTGGTCTGCCGTGCGGGATGCTCTGGCAGAAGAGCTGAATCTGGAGGGCTCACTCATCGCCTCCCGCGCCCAGCTGGAATCCATCGCCAACCACGAAGAACGGGGACTCTCCCGTCTCATGAGCTGGCAGCGCAGTCTCCTGCTGCGTTAAGAAATCCTGCCCCGGTCATTCTCGGGAAACAAACACAATGCATGTGACCATCTTCTGAAGCGATTTTTTGCAGACAGCGAGCATGCGCCGATTTCACGCATCGGCTTTTCGTCATTCTGACCTGATATTCTTGATTATCGCGGGGATTGTGCTATACTCTGCGCGCAGGCGGGCGCACCGGCGCCGGAATTCAGCAGCTCTGACACCATGGATACTCAAGCACTCATCGATGTGGCCTACATTGCCAAACTGGCCAAAGTGGAACTGACGGCGGAGGAAACCGAGCGTTTCTCCGGAGATTTGAATCAGGTGCTGGCCTATGTGCAGCAGCTGGAGAAGTGGGACACCTCTACGGTGGAGCCCATGTACCATCCGCTGCCGGTGTTTGACGCGCTGCGCCCGGATATCCCCGGCGAGAGTCTGAGCAACGAAGCCGCCATGGCCAATGCCCCGCAGCAGGAGGACGGTCAGGTGCGCGTGCCCAAGGTTGTTGAATCCGCCCACTGATGACGAACCCTTTACCAGAGAATACAACCATGCTTATCGGTACCATTTCCCACTGGCGCAAGCAGCTGCTGGCCGGCAGCATCTCCCCCACCGAGCTGGTGGAAGAAATCGCCCGCAACATCGATTCCCGCAATCCCGGCATCAATGCCTACATCTCCGCCAACAAGGAGGCAGCGCTCGCCGAGGCAGCCAAGGCCGACCTCTCCCTCCCCCTGGGCGGTATCCCGCTCGCAGTAAAGGACAACATCTGCATCCAGGGTGAGCCCACCCGCTGCGCCTCCCGTATTCTGGAAAACTTTGTTTCGCCCTACGATGCCACCGCCGTCTGCAAGCTGCGCGCCGCCGGTGCCATCCCCTTCGGCCGGGCGAACATGGACGAGTTCGCCATGGGTTCCTACGGCAAGAACTCCGCATTCGGCCCCACGGACAATCCCGCCGCCCCCGGTCACGCGCCGGGTGGTTCTTCCAGCGGCTCTGCCGCAGCCGTTGCCGGCGGCATGGCCATTGCCGCCCTTGGTTCCGACACCGGCGGCTCCATCCGCCAGCCGGCCTCGCACTGTGGCATCGTGGGACTGAAGCCCACCTACGGTCGCATTTCCCGCTACGGTCTGGTAGCTTTCGCCTCCTCTCTGGACCAGATTGGACCGCTTACCCAGAATGTGGAAGATGCCGCTCTGCTGCTGAATGCGCTCTGCGGACACGATACCAAGGACTCCACCAGCTCCACTCAACCCACGGAGGACTTCACCGCAGGACTGGGGCAGGATATCAAGGGCAAGCGCATCGGTCTGCCGAAGGAATATCTTTCCTCCGGTAACGATCCCGCCGTGGCTGCCGCGCTGGACAAGGCTGTGAAAACCCTCACCGAGCTGGGAGCCGAGGTTGTGGAGATATCCCTGCCGCATGCAGAAGCCGTGGTGGCCGCCTACTACATCATCGCCTGTGCAGAGGCATCCTCCAACCTGTCGCGTTTCGACGGTATCCGCTACGGGCACCGTGCCGCCAATACCAACGGACTGGATGAGCTCTACAGCCGCTCCCGCGCAGAGGGCTTCGGCCCGGAAGTAAAGCGCCGCATCATTCTGGGCACCTATGTGCTCTCCAGCGGGTTCTATGATGCGTACTACGCCAAGGCTCAGAAGGTTCGTGCCCTGGTGGCGCAGGACTTCACCGCCGCCTTTGAGCAGGTGGACTTCATCATCGGCCCAGTGTCTCCCACCCCGGCACCAGCGCTCAACGACACCTCGCTGAGCCCGCTTCAGGTTTACCTGTCGGACATCTACACCATTCCCGCCAACCTGGCAGGGCTTCCCGGCATTTCCGTTCCCTGTCCGCAACCGGAGGGAGCCCGTCCCATCGGCATACAGCTGCTGGGCAAGCACTTTGCCGAGACAGACCTGCTGCGCGTTGCTTCAGCCCTTGAATCAGCCCTCGCATGAATACCACGCCCGTTTTCCTGAGCATTGCCGGTTCCGACTGCTCCGCCGGAGCCGGGTTGCAGGCCGACCTCAAAACCGGTTTCGCTCTCGGCTGCTACCCGTTGACTGCCGTCACCTGCGTGGTGAATGAAGTTCCCGGGCTGGTGGAAGGGATTGTGGCCATGGAGCCGGACTTTGTGGCCGACCAGGTGAGACTCTGCCTCAACACCTTCCCGGTGAAGTCCATCAAGACGGGAATGTTGTACTCTCCGGAGATTGTGAGAGCCTGCTGCACGGCACTGGAGGGCTTCAGCGGGCCCATTGTGGTGGATCCGGTCATGATAGCCACAGCAGGGGAGGCACTCATGCAACAGGCGGCTATACAGGTGTACGAAGATGTACTGCTGCCTCGCACAACGCTGCTCACCCCCAACAAGGATGAGCTGGAAATCCTGCTCGGTGCCACCGTCAGCACCGTGGAGGAACTGAGCGAAGCCGCTGTAGAGCTCTGCAGCCGCTACAACTGCGCCATCCTCGCCAAAGGAGGGCATGTGGAGGGCAGCACCTGCACGGATATCCTGGTCGAAGCTCCCGGAGCCGCCCCCAAGCAGTGGAGTCACCCCCGCATCACCGGTATTTCCACTCACGGTACCGGCTGCACCCTCTCCAGTGCCATTGCCGCCTGGCTGGCTCATGGCTACAGCCTGGAAAAATCCGTGGAGCGCAGCCTGGACTACATCGCCAGAGCCATTGCGGCCTCCCATAATCTGGGAGGCGTGCATGCCGTCAACCACCAATATATTGATAATTGATTATTGGCCATTCATTATCAGGCTCATGAAGCGTTTATTTTCCTCGTTGCTGATATGGCTCGGACTTTCCGCGGCTCACGGTGAGCTGATGGAGGGGAAGTGTGCCTATGTGCAGGACGGAGACACGCTGAAATTCATTCCGGACGGTGAGACGGAGGAAGTTCGGGTACGACTCTACGGTATCGATGCCCCGGAAAAAGGGCAGGCGTTCTCAGAAGAATCTCGCGCTATGCTCCGCAAGCTCACCCAGGGCAAGAACATCCGCGTAGATGTGCAGGGCACCGACCGCTACGGCCGCTATCTCGGCAAGGTATATGTGGGTAAGACCTATGTAGATCTGGAGCTGGTGAAGGCCGGGCTTGCCTGGCACTATGATGGCTCGCAAGATGAGGTCATCGAACAGGCGGAAGCCGCTGCACGCATGGCCCACAAGGGGCTCTGGAGCGATGCCTCCGCCATCAATCCCCGTGAATACCGTAAAAAACACGGTACAGTACACGATAACAGAACGCCGGAAGCCCCCCCTGCCCCGGAGGAATCGCCTTCCATATCTGCCGGCTCGATTTTAACAGGAAAATGTGCCTATGTGCAGGACGGAGACTCGCTGAAATTCATTCCGGACGGTGAGACGGAGGAAGTTCGGGTGCGTCTCTACGGTATCGATGCCCCGGAAAAGGGACAGGAGTTCTCCAACCAATCCCGCGAACAGCTCCGCAAGCTCACCCAGAAAAAGAGCATCCGAGTGGAGGTGCAGGACACCGACCGCTACGGACGCTACATCGCAAAAGTCTACGTCGGCGGCACCTATGTGAATCAGGAAATGCTCCGCGCCGGACTCGCCTGGTACTACGGGCACCATGCGGACAGTAAAAAAGATGCCGATTTGCAAAAGGCTCAGCAAAATGCCCGGAAGGCCTCCAAAGGGCTCTGGAGCAATCCCGATGCCGTTAATCCGCGCCAATTCCGCGAGAAAAACGGCACCGTGCACCAGCGCAAGTAATCAGAACGGCGTACTTTCCGCCATCCGGCTAAAGCTCCACGGCAGCTTGAAAAGGATGAGCGCCAATGGCCCGTAGATAAAGAGTATCGACAGCAGACTGCGCTTAAAGCTGAACCGCAGAACCAGTCTACAGATAAAGCAAGGCTGTATCAGCATCAGCAGCATAATCAGACAGCCTCCATCATAAACTCGTTGCTGAGCATGAGAGCCACCGCCGGAATACCCATCAGAATGGGGGAGAGAAACGACCATGTCAGTGCCAGCGTCTTCCGGCCGGAGCTGACATTCTCCCCACTCCAGGCCACCAGAAAATAAATCAGCGAACAAAGCATACAGATACCGACGGGCAACACAAAAACCAGCATCCCCGCCAGAATGATGGGCTCCTGAGCTATTGGCAATGCTGTGAGTTGTCCTGAAAGCATCTGTTATTGCGGCTTCATTATAACATACATAACCCGTATATCAAGCGGATTATTTATCCCCTCAGGGCAGACGCATTAGAAAGTTCGTGTCATGCTCTCACGCCGAAAATACACGG
>CAYYKC010000085.1:0-11006 GCA_964471605.1 uncultured Akkermansia sp.
GCTCCTCGCGGACTTTCACCGCAGTGCGCATATCGCGTCGGTCGTACACAAAAAAGAGTCGTCCTCTCGGACGGCTCTTTTTTTGGCTTATTAACAGAGAAAAATTAGCAGAAGACTCAGAGATACATGCTCTCCAGCCAGTCCTGAATCTCCAGGCCGAAGAAAAGCCACACCGTGGCGGCAAGGATGAGAGCCGGGCCGAACGGCATGGGCTTACCGAAGCCGATGCGGGCAACCACGGCCCAGAGCAATCCGATGAAACTGCCGACCACCAGAGAGAACACCACGCCCTGCCAACCGCCAATGGCACCGATGGCCATGGCAATCCAGGCATCGCCGCTGCCCATAGCGGCGCGACGGGAAGAATAGCCCCCGGCCATGCCGGAAAGGCTTTCCACGCTCTCCAGTTCAATGCGCTCACCATTCGGCAGGATGAGGGCATCGGGGCGGAACTCCAGGCTGCCGGGTTCATCGCTGCGGGAATCCAGCGTGGCATCCTTGAGAATAAAACGGTTGGAGGGTTCCATGAAGAGCTGGCTCCAGAGCAATTTATCCTCGCCCAGCGTCAGCTCGATATCCTCGCCGTCAGCGGCCTGCTTCAATGACCATGCGGCAGCCTTCTCCAGCCGGGCGGAGCGGTGGCCGAACAGCAGCAGCCCGATGAGTCCCACCAGCCGGAACAGAATAAAACCACCGACAGCCCCCACAACGCTCCAGAGCAAACCGTCCGTCGGTTCCAGAGAAGTGGGCTCCAGCATCCAGGGAGAAAGCCCGGAAAGCAGCATACCCGCCACAGCAGCCGCCACCGTGAGCGAGGGCAGCACCACCATCTGCTCCCAATCGATGCAGAAGCAGGCCAGCATCAGCGCCACCCACACGCAGAGCAGTATCTGAGTAAAAATGTCATCCAGACAGAAATACCAGGCAATCGCGGCAAACAAGGCGGCACAGGCCGTCTCCACCAACCAATAGCGCACCGGGATGCGATTCCCGCAGCAGGCACTTCTCCCGCGCAGCATCAGCCAGCTGATGATAGGCAGGTTCAGATACCAGGGAATCTCTTTCTTACAGACGGGACAGAATGAGCGGGAGGGTTCATTCACACTCAGCCCACGCGGCAGACGATACACCACCACATTGAGAAACGACCCGATACAGGCACCAAACAGGGCGAACGCCAGCGGCAGCAACCACGGTGTCTCTGCCGTAATCGCCTGCGTTTGCAGATAAATCAGCTCCATCATACGCCCTGCATCTTATCACCAACAGCCGTCCGTGACAAGCATACATTGAGTCGGCATGACCAACAGATTGTCAGCGGCGGCGGCGAGCGCACAGCAGAGAGAGCGCCAGCAGTGAGAGCGTCCCCGTAGCCGGTTCCGGCACAACGGCAAAATAGGCCGTTCCGGTCTCACCCTGTACGTAATACCCTGTGAGTTCCTGCCCATTGGCGAGAATCGCCGTCACCTGTGCCTTTTCGGACAGGCTTGCGGTATTGGTGCTGCGGGCCAACCCGGCGAAACTGAGTCGTATGTAGTCATATTCACTCACATCCCCCAGCGTTGTCAGATTCAGCGACAGAGAGCCACCCTCCCGCAGCGAGACCCCGTTGAGCATATCGGAAAGCACCTCCAGCACGCGGCTGTCCTTCAGTATCACCAGCTTGTCGTCACCGCCGTACTGTTGAAGCGTCAGCTCCTGTGTTGTGACACTTTCTCCGGAAGGAACAACGGAGGTCAGAGAGGTTGAAAGCTCCGCACCTTCTTCCAGAATCAGCTCGGCGCCGGCTCCCACCTGCAGAGAACCAACATTCACCGCACTGTACAGATGCACCTTGCTGCCGGTCTCCAGCACCAGAGACTTCACTCCGTCGATACTTCCCATCATGTGGAATGCCGCCTTATCCGTTCCGAGCGCAATCGTCAGCGCACCGGGACCGGACACCGAGCCGCTGTAGTTCATATCCGTATCCGTGTCGGCGCTGAACGTCACTTTCATTTCTGCCCCATCGGCCAGCTTCACATCTCCCTTGTGGCCATAGTAAGCCGCCACCGCCGCCGTCTTTTCCGCTTGTTCACCGCCTTCAATGTACTCCTCAGCGTGCTGCACCCCCTCGTGCATCACGTAGGTACCGCCGGCTTCCACCGTCACCGTTCCGGTCAGGCGGGCATGACTCTCCAGCTCAAACGTGGCCCCATCTTTCACCGTCACATTCATGGCGGCATCCGCATAGTGCCAGTCATTCTCCCGCGTGGAGAAATCTGCCGTATCGCCTTCACCATAATTGGTATGTACCGTACCATAGCCATGCACCGTCAGAGTTCCGGCCAGCTTCACCGTGCCATTGCTCACCGTCAGCCCACTGTCGGCGTTACTGAGCCTGGTGCGTATGCTGTTCAGCGTCAGCGTGCCGCCCCCCTGATAATCAACCACCAGAGCCCCTCTATCCGAATCGGCAAAGGAACCTGCGTAAGTCTGAGTGCCGCTCTCCCTGTAGGTCAGCGTTGATTTCCCGGAGTAATTGGCCACCAGCGCTTCTTCGGTCAAGGCCTGAATGGTGAACCCATCGCGGGTTTCTCCGCCGGAGGTATACCAATCCATGTCGTTACCGTTCATGTCCAGCGTACCGCCGCCATTACCGAAGGTCAGATCCCGGGCTATCTGGGCTGTATCCTTAATCACCACAGTTGACCCGGTATTCACCACCACATTGTATGCGGCATAACCGTTTTCCTGTGCCAGCACCGTGCGCCCGGTGCCTCCCACATTGAGAAATATCTCGTTCTTCCCGTCACCGCAAATCTTTAATTCACCCTCGCCCACCTTGCGCCATTCTCGCATGTATGCGGCATCCGCATTACGCAAACTGACATTGACGGACACGCCGGCATCCACCACATAACCGGCAGAATTGAGCAGATTATTTTTTTCGGATGCTACGTTATACTGCACATTGTTATGCCCATTGGCGGCAAAATGCAGATACCCTGCTCCCAAATCCGTATCAGCCGTCACACTGATACCATAGGTGGCATCATCCTTTGCGGCCTCAAAAACAAGATTCTGGGTCAGAAACAGCTTGGCATAGGTCACCCCCTCTGCGGCCACTTTGTTCTTATCCACCACCACCACACTCTCCGTGGCATTCAAATACTCATTGCCATAGGCATACCAGTTATCCTTGTCCTTCAAATCCGAAAGTGACTTCCAGGTATGCTGCCCTGTTTCTACTCCGACAAAGGAAACAGCGTTCCAATTGGAATCGTATAAATTCCCCCCATCGTGCGTCAAAAAGCCACGGGCAGAAACAACATCCACCAGAACTTCATTAAACACATCACTCTGCGAGCCCTTATCATCCGCAGCCTCCGCACCGTTAATCATGAGAGTTCCCTTCACCGATGCCATATCCACCCGGACACTATCCGCATCCATCACCTCCTGCGTCCACTCCCTGGCCTCACAGCTGATAGTCTGCTTATTATCTGCGGTACTACCGCGATGCGCTGTGAGGAACTTATAACTCTTACTCGTTTCATCCCATACAAAGTAAGGGCTGCCGGAATCACCCTCTGTAGACCCGAATGGCAGCGGTGTTCCCTCTCCGACTCCCTGCCCCTTATTCCAGGAAGTAGTACCGACAACCGTGGCAAAGCGGATATCCTCCGAATTCCCTGACTGTGCCCAATCAGTAATACCGGCTATACCCGCCACAAGGTACACATCCTTGCTGCTCACATCGCTATCCCCGGTCTCATCACGCAGTAACTGCTGCCCGCCGCCCACACGGTACACCAGCTGCCCCTTGTAATCACTACCCTGTCCGCCGACCATCTGAGCAGGGGTCACATCCGTCACCAGTTTGGTCAGTCGCGACAGCTTATAATCATCACTTCCGCCGACGATTTGATGGACAAAAGTATTACTGGCTCCGTACTCCTCCACCGCCAGATACTTCTGACTCTTCTCTGCACCGATACCATAATCATTGCGGGTGAACGTGGGTGCCATCTGTGAGCCATTATGAGCCACCGTAGCGGCATAATTATACCCCACCACGGTCATATTCCCCATATCCGCCACACTATCAAAGCTGATCATCTCGTGCGGCAAGGTATAGGCAGCCTGCCCGCCGGTATATTCAATTTTCACTCCGCCATCCCGCTGACGAATATGGTCCAGCATGGCATTGGTCACACCGGTCACATAACGCCCGGAGTTGGTGGCAAAATCCACATAGGTGTTCAGCGACACATCCGTATGCCGCACAGCAGCCTCTGCTGCACCCATAAAACAGGCAGTCAACAACGCACAACGGAGAATAACAGGGAGACGGAGTTTCATAACCTTGCCTTATTCTATCAGATTGTTTTTCCCATAGCAATGATTAAAATGATTCTCAAATAAAGGATCATACAAATTCACAGCGACAGGAACGGGATATGAGTATCGGACACATGCCCGCACACTCACCGTCACGTGCTCCGCATGCAGCCGCTCCTACCCCAACGGCAGAGCGGCTGCAATAATTCCGGGGATAGACTTCTCCCCATGCCTCATGGCATTACTTTTCTGTCATGAGGCGGAGATCAGAACTGTATCCGGTAGCCAACGGTGGCATTCATGTTCGTGTAATCATTTCTCAGCTCAACGGAACCATCTGCAAAGATGCTGCCGTAGCCAACGGGGACGCTAATACCGGCTCCGAACTCCACACCCCAAGCTCCCAATTCCGCACTTTCGATGCGAGCACGAGAAGCGTGGTCAATGAAGCCAACGGAGCAGTCGGTCTGCGTGTCGCCCATATCGTATTTGACGAGGACACGGGCTTCTGCGGCGCAGGTGCGATTGAATGCGGTCTGCCCCACCGCTGCCGCATAGCGAGCCCCAAGCCCGGCGGTCACGGTATCAAGGCTCTGTTCGCCCACGCTCAGCGCAGCATCGCTGCCGGATTCGCTGTAGCCGTCCACCTCGGTGTGGCGGTAGGAGATATTGAACACAGGACTGAGAGAACTCTTGCTGCTCAGGGCAAAATCCCGGCTCAGTTCGTACATGAGGCCGAATGCGGTGCCCTCCGTATCGCCGACAGTTTGATAACTGCCGGCGCTGTGGTTAACGGTGCGGCGGTAATCACTCTCCATAGTACCTACCGTACCGATGAAGCTGTGATTCCATGCTCCCTGATTATAGCGGGCAAAAGCGCTCAGGTAGTACGTATCCGTATCGCCATCCAGATAATCGGCCGCATCGCTCTCCAGATTACCATACATGGCCGTAAGGGCCAGGCCCATGGTGAGCTGATTGTTGAGCGTCATACCGACTCCCATCGTACCACCCCAGCTGTTCATGGTGTATCCGGCGGCAGTACCGTCCGCATCCTGCTCTGCGCGATTGCCTTCTGCATTCACCCATGCAAAGAAACGGGTCGGGGACATCGTAGAAACAAGCCCGGACTTCTCATCTGTTATCGAACAGATTGTGCCATCATTGTCTGCTTCTGCACGATTGCGAATAGCGCGCAGCTGACGCTCTATATCGCCGCTGAAAGACTGTCCCAGAACAGTTACAGAAGCACCCGACACAGCTGCCAGATTGCAATCCGTCATGAGGCCTGCATCAACGGTATCAATAAGGTCGGCAAGGTTGCTTTCGGGCGTATTATACTGCGGATTCTGCGTGGCATAGGCATCATTGAGGATAGTACAGCCGACCTTGCCGTTGCGGCTGCCGCTACCGATGGTTTCAGCCACCTTGTCCTGCACGTAGGTGGGGTTGGTGTTGGCTGTGAGCAGCAACGTGGTGCCGGAGGTGGCGCGACTGAGAGAATTCTGCCAGGCAAGCGAATAAATCATCTTACCATTGCTGCCGAGCACCTCTTGTTCGCCGTTCAGGGAGGTTTCTCCGTTGTAGGATGAGCCAAGAGTGAGCACCGTGGTGCTGCCACCCGTGAGCTTCAACAGCTCGCTGTCGGCTATCATCAGGTTCAGTGCGGTATCATTAAGCTTCGCTGCGTATGCAGAGGAGCCAATGTTGCCCAGCTTGATGCCCCGCGTACTCAGCTCGCCATTGGCAGTCAACCGGGTTGCACACTCAGCCGTACCCAGCGTAAGCATGCCCTGCACTTCCAAATTGTTGGCTGTTCCGGTCTGTCCCAGCAGAGTCAGCGCACCGGGGGTCTTCACGGTGCCTATACGTTCTGCAGCCAGAGAACCCACGCTTACATCGCCGCGCTGTCCCAGCTGCACGGAGGATTGAGCCGTGCCCAGATGGTTCACATCTATGTTCCCGGTACCCGCTGCCACTGCGCCGGTGCGCACCGTGCCGGTCCAAGTATCCGAAGAAAGTTTGACCCCGGCACCGAGCTCCATTCCGCTTTCCAAATTATAAGTACCGCTGCCAATCAGCGTCACATCCGCCTCAGAAGCATCCAGCTGTGCTGCATTAAGCTCTGCATCGGCTCCGATGTTAATGGTGGAGGCTTGCGTGCTCTTCACGTAGTCATCGTCTGTGTTGCGCAGGGCGCTATTCAACACCAGTGTACCGCCATTCAGGCTGATGGCTGTGGCCTCTGTGCCCTTGCGGTTGACAAAGTCGGACGCGTTGGCGCTGGCGTAGGTGATTATATCTCCCGCTGCCACGTGGAAGACGCTATCCACGTCGCTGCCATAGGCATGCAGCGTGCCATCCGTTTCAAATACGAAATCAGCATCGGCATCGCCCGACAGCTTCCAAGCAGCCCCGTTGTCGGTGATGCTGCCACCCTCTGCAATCGTGATATCCCAGCAGGCGGCCTTGAAGCCGGATTGTGTGCTGTTCGGCTTCGTAGCGCTGCCAATGAAGTAGCCTTCCACTGTCTCTACCGCATCTTCCGGAGTAAAAGTATCTTTGTCCACCATGATGGTTCCGTCCAGCACCAGTCTGCTGCCGCTGCCAAGCGTAATCTTGCCGCCGATAGAAGTCTCTCCGTCTATGCTCAGGTTTGCACCGTCTGCCACGGAGCTTTCGCCCGTGGTGGTGAGCCCTCCGGTAAGTGCTGTGCTGCCACCGGCAATCTTGAGCGTGCCGACACTCAGGCTACCCAGCGTATTGCTGCCGCTCAGGGTCAGTTCCTTGCCTTCCAGACTCACAGAGCCGGTGCTGCTCAGGTCGGCAGCCACGCTCTGGTCGCGAGCTGCCAGCGTATGGGCATCGCTGCCCAGCTCTACCTTGGAGCCGCTCACGCCCAGCGTATCGAGTGCCAGCGCAGTGGTGGAGCCATTGGTTTTTACTGTGCCGCTCCAGCCGTTAGCCACGTTTACACCAACACCCAGCGTATTAGCACCGGATTTCATGGCGTAGGATCCCATGCCAATCAGCGTCACATCCGCCGCAGAAGCATCCAGCTGTGCTGCATTAAGCTCTGTATCGGCTCCGATGTTGATGGTGGAAGCTGCGGTGCTCTTCACGTAGTCATCGCTTGTGCTGCGCAGGGCGGTATTCAACACCAGTGTACCGCCATTCAGGCTGATGGCTGTGGCCTCTGTGCCCTTGCGGTTGACAAAGTCGGACGCGTTGGCGCTGGCGTAGGTGATTATATCTCCCGCTGCCACGTGGAAGACGCTATCCACGTCGCTGCCATAGGCATGCAGCGTGCCATCCGTTTCAAATACGAAATCAGCATCGGCATCGCCCGACAGCTTCCAAGCAGCCCCGTTGTCGGTGATGCTGCCACCCTCTGCAATCGTGATATCCCAGCAGGCGGCCTTGAAGCCGGATTGTGTGCTGTTCGGCTTCGTAGCGCTGCCAATGAAGTAGCCTTCCACTGTCTCTACCGCATCTTCCGGAGTAAAAGTATCTTTGTCCACCATGATGGTTCCGTCCAGCACCAGTCTGCTGCCGCTGCCAAGCGTAATCTTGCCGCCGATAGAAGTCTCTCCGTCTATGCTCAGGTTTGCACCGTCTGCCACGGAGCTTTCGCCCGTGGTGGTGAGCCCTCCGGTAAGTGCTGTGCTGCCACCGGCAATCTTGAGCGTGCCGACACTCAGGCTACCCAGCGTATTGCTGCCGCTCAGGGTCAGTTCCTTGCCTTCCAGACTCACAGAGCCGGTGCTGCTCAGGTCGGCAGCCACGCTCTGGTCGCGAGCTGCCAGCGTATGGGCATCGCTGCCCAGCTCTACCTTGGAGCCGCTCACGCCCAGCGTATCGAGTGCCAGCGCAGTGGTGGAGCCATTGGTTTTTACTGTGCCGCTCCAGCCGTTAGCCACGTTTACACCAACACCCAGCGTATTAGCACCGGATTTCATGGCGTAGGATCCCATGCCAATCAGCGTCACATCCGCCGCAGAAGCATCCAGCTGTGCTGCATTAAGCTCTGTATCGGCTCCGATGTTGATGGTGGAAGCTGCGGTGCTCTTCACGTAGTCATCGCTTGTGCTGCGCAGGGCGGTATTCAACACCAGTGTACCGCCATTCAGGCTGATGGCTGTGGCCTCTGTGCCCTTGCGGTTGACAAAGTCGGACGCGTTGGCGCTGGCGTAGGTGATTATATCTCCCGCTGCCACGTGGAAGACGCTATCCACGTCGCTGCCATAGGCATGCAGCGTGCCATCCGTTTCAAATACGAAATCAGCATCGGCATCGCCCGACAGCTTCCAAGCAGCCCCGTTGTCGGTGATGCTGCCACCCTCTGCAATCGTGATATCCCAGCAGGCGGCCTTGAAGCCGGATTGTGTGCTGTTCGGCTTCGTAGCGCTGCCAATGAAGTAGCCTTCCACTGTCTCTACCGCATCTTCCGGGGCAAAGGTATCTTTGTCCACCATGATGGTGCCATTCAGGTACAGCGTGCCGCTGTTGCTAATCTTCCCACCCAGCTTGGTGTTGCCGCCTATTGTCAGGGTCACACCGCTTTTCACCGTGGTGGTACCGTTCAGTTCGGTATTTTTCCAGCTTGTGGTGTCGAGATTGCTGCTCACCGTGGTATCACCGACGGTCTTCACCGTCCCCCACCAATAATCGCCCGGCAGCGTAACCCCGGTACCCAGCGTAAGCTCCACTATTCCCCCCACCTCTTTATCGATGATATAAGTGCAGCCATTCGTAGCTGTCAGAGTAAAGCTACCGGCGCCCATAGTGGACAACTGTGAGGATTTAAGCTCTACGTCGCTACTCTCTATATTCACCCAGGAACCAGGAGTATTCCATGCAATGGATTGCGTGTTCTTTAAAGATTCTTTAAGTACCAGGTGTCCACCAACCAAGCTGAACGTCGTCGTGTCATTTGCCAGCGTCTGAGTATACTCTACATCTCCGTTTCTTACATGGTAGATAGCAGCATCCTCGATACCGCCCACGATAACCTTACCGTTTTCATAGTCTGCCGCCGTAGAACCTACCATCCATGTGGCAGTATTGTTCGTGACCGCATTACCAATTAGCACAGTATAGGTAGTATCGATTGTTTTGTAGCCGTTCTCACCGGCAGAATAGCGTTCACGGGTACCGGAGGTGACTACGGCAGAATCCACCATGATGGTACCACCGAAATTTACCGTGCCGCTGTTGCTAATCATGCCGCCCAGGGTGGTATTGCCGCCCAGCGTCAGCGTACTGCCGCTACCAAGTGTAATCTTGCCACCGATAGAGGAAGCTCCATCCACGCTCAGGCTTGCGCCGTTTTCCACGGAGCTTTCGCCCGTGGTGGTGAGTCCGCCGATAAGTGCTGTGCTGCCACCGGCAACCTTGAGCGTACCGACACTCAGGCTTCCCAGTGTGTTGCTGCCGCTCAGGGTCAGCTCCTTGCCTTCCATGCTCACAGAACCGGTGCTGCTCAGGTCGGCAGTCACGCTTTGGTCGCGATCTGCCAGCGTATGGGTATCGCTGCCCAGCTCTACCTTAGAACCACTCACGCCCAGCTTGTCCAGCTCCAGAGCGGTGGTGGAGTCGGTGGTCTTCACCGTACCGCACCAGCCACTGGCCACACTCACGCCGGTACCCAGCGTATTGGCACCGGATTCCATGGTGTAAGAGCCGCTGCCGCTCAGCGTCACATCCGCCGCAGAGGCATCCAGCTGTACTGCTTTCAGCTCTACGTTATTACCAATCTCTACGATGGAGGCAGCAGTGCTTTTTATCTGCTTATCATAGACGGCATTTACTGTCAGATTGGCGCCTTGCAGACAGACATCATAAGCGACGTCCTTGTCGGATATCGTTAACGTTGCGTTCTCCTTGACAATAATTCTATCGTTTGAATTTAATTTAAGTGCTGTAGCCTTTGCTATATCGAGGGCAGCTCCATTTCCTACGACCAATTTATCAGCCTCAATGCTCAGTTTGTCATTCAAGGCTTGATCTATATTAAATGTCAGTATTCCGCCGGCATTTAGTTCCGCAGTATAGGTTATACTGAGGCTTCCGTTGAACGTCAGATTCCCGTTTACGGTGATAGTTGTATGATTACCCGGGTATCTGGATAATTGCCAAGAGCCATTCACAATGACATCGCTCGAATAGCCTTTATTTTGTGTGAGTGAAGCACTCTGAGTCCATAAAGAACTCTGCTCTACATCATTGTAGGTAGTAAATGTAAAATCACCTATCAAATGCTTGTATAGATCGTCGAATAATCGATAAGGTTCATTTGTCAAATCAATGGCAGAGCCATTAACCCAGTCAGCAGCAAAGGCGGCATTGATTGATAACGAGGCAAAAGCAATCAGTAAATATTTACGAAGAAGGAGGGGGAGGTGTGGTTTCATGACTGTTAAAATGTGGACACCCGGAACACTGCATCATGAAAAAACACCGAAAGATGGTTCAACATCCTCGACCCTACAGCACTGAACCGGCATCGTTCCAACGTTTATTTGTGTTTGTTCGATTTGATTTTAGAATTGTGATCAGCTTGTGCAGGACACCCGTTCCCTTGCGCGTCGGGAGGCTGAGAGAGCTGACCCGTGCTACTGAACGCAGCATACAGCATTGCGAATGCTGGTATACCCATCGTTATTGTTTAGGTCATTATTCCC
>CAYYKC010000086.1:0-10814 GCA_964471605.1 uncultured Akkermansia sp.
TGTGGTCACATTGTGATATGAAAATTCAAATTCCACATTATTTGGGCTTGACCCCCTTTTTTGTTGTCTGCACAGACGTCGGCTCTTCACCCACCACCTCGACAAGTGACCCTGTCCCCCAGGCGTCACGGATGAGGCCGGAAAGCCCGGTGGGCTTTCCGGACCCCGGCGGCGCAGACACTTCTGCGCCGTTTACCCCGGCATCGCCGGGGTGACATGGAGCCGTTTTTATCCCCGTGCAGCCCTGCTACGGAAAACGGACGGGAAAAATGCTTGAATTGTGACGGCGAACAGGGTAGAGTGTAACCCAACTGTTATGGCCGAAGCCTCGAAAATCAGCCCGATGATGGATCAGTACCTGCGCATGAAGCAGTCACTGCCGGAGGACGTGTGGTTGTTTTTCCGTCTGGGTGATTTCTATGAAATGTTCTTCGAGGATGCCGTTGAATGCGCACAGGCGCTCGGGCTCACACTCACGAAGCGCCAGACGATTCCCATGTGCGGCGTGCCGTTTCATGCAGCGGAGGGATACATAGGCCAGATTGTGAAGATGGGCCGCCGCGTAGCCATTGCGGAGCAAATGACCATTCCTGTACCCGGCAAGCTGGTGGAGCGAGAGATTACCCGCATTGTTTCCGCCGGCACGCTGGCCGACCTCAGCCTGCTGGATGAGGGAGAACACAACTACATCGCCGCCTGTTACCGACATAAGAATGCCTGGGGGCTGGCCTGCGCCGATCACACTACGGGTGAATTCTCCGTGGCTGATTTCGACAGCGCAGAAGAGCTGGCGGACGAGATTGCGCGCATGCACCCGCGCGAACTGCTGGTGAGTGATGAGCAGAAAGAAGAGTTCATCCACCTGCCCGTCACGCTCTATTACGATGGCTACACCTTCCTGCCCGGGGTGGCCCGCACTGCACTGGAGAGCCATTTCCGCGTTCACTCGCTGGAGGGCTTCGGCTGCGCGCACCTTCAGGCCGCCCCCGGAGCCGCCGCCGCCATCCTGCACTACCTTAAACACCAACTGCGCAGGCAAACAGACCACCTCCGCAAGCTTTCCCTCCGCGCCACGGACAATGCGGTGCTCATCGACACGGCCTCCCGCCGTAATCTGGATTTGGTGGAGGCACGCGGCGGCATAAAAAACACGCTGCTGGGCACGCTGGACAGCACCTCCACCCCCATGGGAGCCCGCAAGCTGCGCGACTGGATTCTGCACCCCATCTGCGACCGCGATGAGCTGCTGCGGCGGCAGGAACTCATTGCCGGGTTCCTTGCAGAGCCCTACCTCATGAGCAAGCTGCGCGACTCACTCAAGGGAGTACGCGACATGGAACGCCTTGTCTCCCGACTGTCGCAGGGTGCCGGCAATGCGCGTGACCTGCTCGCGCTGGGCACTTCTCTGGCCCAGCTGCCGGGCATTGAGGAGGACTTATCCGCGCTGGTGCAGCACCAACCGCTCTTCGAGCCCCTGCTCTCTCGCCTGGGTGATTTTCGAGAGCTCACCGACCTGCTGCAACGCGCCATCGTCGTGGAGCCGCCCGTCACCATCAAGGAGGGCGGCATGATTCAGGACGGATACGATACCCGACTGGATGAGCTGCGAGCAGCCTCTCGCGAGGGTAAGAACTGGCTGGCAGATTTAGAGGCTCGTGAACGCTCCCTCACCGGTATCGACTCGCTGAAAATCCGTTACAACAACGTCTTCGGTTACTATATCGAGGTCACCCGCGCCAACTTTGCCAAAGTGCCCACCGACCGCTATATCCGCAAACAGACGCTCGCCAACGCAGAGCGCTTTGTCACGGAAGAGCTCAAGAAGATGGAAGGCACGATTCTGGGCGCGGATGAACGCTCCCGCCAGCTGGAGTACGAGCTGTTCTGCGAGCTGCGCGAAAAGACCGGGGAATACATTGACCATATCCAGGCCACATCCGAAGCGCTGGCTGAGGCGGATGTCCTGCTGGCGCTGGCGGAGAGTGCACAGCGGCACCGCTATTGCCGTCCGCAGCTGGATCACAGCCGCGACCTGTTCATCACCAACGGCCGACACCCGGTCATCGAGCGCGTGCAGACGGATTCCTCCTTTGTGCCGAATGATACGGAAATGGATGCAGAGGCCAACCGCGTGCTCATCCTCACCGGCCCGAACATGGCCGGCAAGAGCACCTACATCCGACAGGTAGCTCTCATCACCCTCATGGCTCAAATCGGCTCCTATGTCCCCGCAGATGCCGCCCGTATCGGTCTGGTGGACCGCATCTTCTGCCGCGTGGGCGCGAGCGACGACATCGCCCGCGGGCAATCCACCTTCATGGTGGAAATGAGTGAGACCGCCCTCATTCTCAACAACGCCACGGAACGCTCTCTGGTCATTCTGGATGAAATCGGGCGCGGCACCGCCACATTCGACGGGCTTTCCATCGCCTGGGCGGTGGCGGAACACCTGCACGATGTCATCGGGGCTCGCACCATGTTTGCCACGCACTACCACGAAATGGTGGATTTGGAACACAGCCGCACCGCCGTAAGCAACTGGCATGTGGAGGTGCGCGAGTGGAAGGATGAAATCGTATTCCTCCGCAAAGTCCTGCCCGGTCCGGCTGACAAGTCATACGGCATTCAGGTGGCACGGCTTGCGGGACTTCCCGCCCCCATCATCGAACGAGCCAAACAAGTGCTGACTCACCTGGAAATGAGCGCCTCTGCCCGTGAACCGAAACAGCTGCGCCGCAAACGCGTGCGCGAAACCGGATTACCCACCGCAGAAGAGCCGGATGTCACCCAACTGGACATGTTCAACATGCTGGATGACGGTCTGAACTGATTTTTTGCAGCAAAGTGCAGCAAACAGATAAAAATGAGCTTGACATACGCAGCTCATCATCTATACTCACAATATCATTTTCCACAGCATGAAAACTCTTCCTATTCTCTCCCTGATTGCTCTCGCCGCTTCCGTGGCCGTGGCTGCCCCCGTCGTCACTGAAAAGGATCTCTCCACGGAATCCCTCAAGACCATCGGCACCGATGCCCAGAAAGCCAGTCTGAACCGCTGCGAAAGAGCTCGCGCCAAGACAGAGAAGAAGCGCGCCGACCTCGCCAAAGAGGTTGCTGAGCAAACCAAGCGCAACGATGCCGGCATGAAAAGGACCATCATGAAGCGCCATCTCAACAACATGCTGCCCGCCTGCGACCGCGCCCCCGAGGAACCCCGCGACCCGGGTGATTACACCATCCGCTTCTGATTGGCATCATTATTGTTTTCTTTCGGCGACTGATGTTCTTTCATCAGTCGCCGATTTTTTCTTCACCTCAGCCGCAGGAAGCGAGATGTCTGCTATCCCGCCATGCGGGATTGTGGAGCAGGAAGATGAATAAACGGGCGGCAGAAGTCCGGCAGGAGAGTGCCGACAACGGCGAAACCCGGTGTAGGCAGGAATTCCCCAAGTGCGAACCTTACATCGGGACTTGGGCGGTTTAACGGAGTGACTCAATCAGCACATTTCCCTCAGAGGGCTGTTTCTCAACGAAGCAAGGCATTATCAGTTTTTTCTCCGAACAGCTCGCGATATTTCTTTGCCTTTCTGCATTCGGTGTTCCACGCCAGAGTTCCCCCAATCACAAAGAACGCACCCCATACGCAGAGGAACAGAGGCAGCCCTATCATCTGCCGCAAGTTCAACACCCGCACCTCCTGCGGGGCATCCGCGAAATACAGCAGCGTTGCCTGCATCCCCAAGGGTGGGCGCTCCGTGAACAGCTCAGAGCCCTCCACACGCTGACAATATCGCTGCCCGTTCACCGAGTAGTCATACACGGCGTGATAGTATGACCGCAGCGAGGAACCTGCTTCCTCCCGTTCCTCCCTCTCTGTCCGCACCACCTTACCGACGGTGCTCTCAGCCTGCAACAGATAGCGCAACGGTTCCTGCCCGAGGGTCAGGCCTCCATACAAAGCAGCACTCCCCAGCAGCAACATCACCAAGGAAAGCACTTTCACACTTATCTCCGCTGGCCGCAGAGAGTTACGCGGATCTGACCAGCTGATATAGCGCGAATGCTCAGCATCGGTGCGCGGAGGGAACGCAGCTGCTGCCTGCTGCAGAGCCTCCAGCACAGACTCAAGATGAGGCACGCGCAAAAAACCTTTTGGCGGGCGCTTTCCAAGAGCATCCGGGGAAGTCGATTCATAGGCCAACACGATGTCCCCGCACCCGTTCGCGCGCTCCACCACCTCCACCACCATGTTGGAGGCCAGCGGATACAACGCGGCTTCGCCCCCCGGAAGCGGCAGACGACTCTTCAGCACCACGGCATGCCGGTTCGTTACCGCATACACATCCCGCCGTCTGTTCAGCAGAATCAAAAACGGAATCGCCAGTCCCAGAGCTAACCATACCAACACAAACACGGACACCGCCGTCATCAGTCCATCCTGCTCCTGACCACCCAGCAGCAACACCAGAAACAACAACCCGACGACACAAAATCCCGACATCACCAGCAACATGCTGCGCCACTCAGCAACGGAAAAGCTCCCCTGCGGTCGCACATACCACAGAATCTGCTCTCCGCTCGACAGGCTTCGCTGCAAAAGCTGCCGCTCTGCCGGTGTCAGCGGGCGTTGACATGAGCTTCCGTTCATACTGGCATGAGACTAACACACGCGCTGTCAAGCCTCAAGCAAAAAGCAAAAAAGCATTGAAAAGAAAGCTTTTATTGACAATGCAACAAGTTAACCTTGCGTTGCAGGAGATGTTGTGATAGGCTTCGGTCACGAGCTTTCTCCAAACCGACATGAGCAACACGCCAAATTCCACCACAGACATTGACCATGCCAACGTCATGGTACCGACCAATCAGCGCCGGTCCTTTGTCAACATGCTTTTCCTCATGCTTGGCTTCACGTTCTGCTCTTCCAGCATGATGGTGGGCGCCCGGCTCGGTAATGGTTTTGACCTCTGGGGCTTCATCACCGTCATCCTGCTGGGCGGGCTGCTGCTCTCGATCTACACGGGCTTTCTCGGTTACATCGGCAGCCGTACCGGGTTATCACTGGATTTGCTCTGTCGGCGAGCCTTCGGACGCGTAGGCTCCTACCTGCCCTCCACCATTATCGTCATCACCCAGATTGGCTGGTTCGGCGTGGCGCTGGGCTTATTCTCTGCCCCGACGGCAGAGGTGCTGGAGGTAAATCCGTGGTGGGTGGTCATCATCGGCGGTGCGCTGATGACGGCTTCCTCATACTACGGAATCAAGGGGCTGGTCCTCATCAGCATTATTTCCGTTCCCCTGGTGGTGCTGCTGGGGTGCTATTCCATCACAACGGCCACCATCGACGGCGGTGGTCTGGAAGCGGTCTTTGCCCGCAATTCCGGCACCATCACGTTCATGATGGGCATTGATTTGGTGATTGCCTCCTTTGTGAGCGGCGGTACGACCACCCCGAACTTCACGCGCTATTCCGGGACTCCCCGCACAGGCGTGATGGTGACGGCGATTGCCTTCCTGCTGGGCAACTCGCTCATGTTCATCTTCGGTGCTGTGGGCGGTGCGTTCACCGGAAAGAATGACATTTTCTATGTGATGATTGCCCAGGGGCTCATCATCCCCGCCCTCTTCGTGCTGGGCACCAATACCTGGACCACCAACGACAACACACTCTATTCCTGCGGTCTGGGATTATCCAACCTCACTCGCCGCAACCCGCGCATCCTGATTCTCATTGCCGGTGCCATCGGCACGGCAGCCTCGCTCTGGCTGCGGGACAACTTTGTTAACTGGCTCATCTTCCTCTCAGCCATTCTGCCGCCCATGGGCATGATACTGGTGCTGGACTATTTCATCCATCCCAAGCGCTATCTGACCAAGGTGAGCCCGTACCGCGGCGTCTTCATCGGCCCGGTCGTGTCCGTGGCAGCCGGCGTAGTGGCAGGCACGTTCCTGAAAGGGCACGGTATCAGCGCCATTAACGCCATGGTGGTCACCTCCCTGGTCTATCTGGTATGGTCCATGGTAACTAAACTCAGGAAATAAAGCTTCCGTCACAACGTGTCAACACACGTTGGTCATCATTGACAGAGTGTGCCCGGCATGGTATGATGCCGGGCACACCACTTATCCACGATATGACCTTTTACGAAGAGCTTGAATGGCGCGGCCTGGTAAACCAGATTTCCAGCCCTGATTTGATTGAGAAACTCAACCGGGGCGGTCTCACGTTCTACATCGGCACGGATCCCACGGCCGACAGTCTGCATCTGGGGCACTATTCCAGCTTTCTGGTCACCCGCCGTCTGAAGGCCGCCGGGCACACACCGATTCTGCTGGTGGGGCTGGCCACAGGGTTGATTGGCGACCCGCGCGGCACTGTGGAGCGTGAGCTGAAGCAGAAGGAAGAAGTGTTCCGCAACTATGAGGCACTGCGTGCTCAGGTGGAAAAGGTGTTCGGTTTCGAAGTGGTGAACAACTACGACTGGGTTAAGGATATCGGCATCATCGACTTCTTCCGCGACTACGGCAAGTACATCAACGTGGGCTACATGCTGTCCAAGGATCATGTGCGCCGCCAGATGGAGACGGGTATTTCCTATGCCGAATTCTCCTACATGCTGATTCAGGCGCTCGACTTCAAGCACCTGCACGAAACACGCGGGGTGGATTTGCAGGTGGCCGGCAGCGACCAGTGGGGCAACATCACCACCGGCATTGAGCTGATTCGCAAGACAACGGGTGATGAGGTATACGCCCTCACCATGCCGCTGGTCACGGATGCTCAGGGCAACAAATTCGGCAAGAGCGAGGGCAACGCCCTCTGGCTGGACAAGGACAAGACTTCCTCCTATGAGCTGTACCAGTTCCTGCTCAATTCGGATGATGCCTGCGTCATCACCTACCTGAAGCGTCTGACCTTCCTGACGCCGGAGCAGATTACGGAAATCGAGGCGCAGCATAATGAGCATCCCGAGCAGCGTCTGGCCCAGAAAGCCCTCGCACGGGAAATCATCACCGATTTGCACGGGGCAGAAGAGTTCGCACACGCCGTGGAAATCAGCGAAAAGCTCTTTGCCGGAGATTTCAAGAGCCTCAGTCTCCGAGACATCAAGGCCGGCATGAAGAATGTGCCGCAGGTGACGCTGACACCCGGGCCGCTGGCCGATGTGCTGGTCGCAGCCAAGGTATGCAGCTCCAAGCGAGAGGCACGCGAGTTCATCAGCAACGGCGCCATTTCGCTCAACGGCGAGGTGGTGAAGGATGCCGCATTTGAGGTGTCGCCCGCTATGGCGCTGGAAGGCGAGGTTGTCATCATCCGCCGAGGCAAGAAGAAGTTCTACATGGGTCAGTTTGCCGGATGAGACGCGGAACGTCAGGGCTGTTAGTACTGCTGGCAGGCGTGTGCCCGGCCAGCGATGAGATGCCCCCTGCGCTCCAGGCCGTTCTGGATATCGAGCCATACGCCGAATATGCACAGGCCGATGTTCCTCTGCCCCCGACAGCCGCGCAGATAGAGGCCATGCCCCGGCAGCTATTTCTCGCGCGTGCCGGCGCGATGAAAAAGGTGTTGTACCACGGCATGGCCCGCACCCGCGCCAACCGCTGGCGCGAAACCGACAGCAATCTGGCAGCTATGGCGAAGGAGGCCGAAGCGCTCGCAGATTCGCCGCCGGAATTTGTTGCGCTGCTGAAGATACGGGCTGCCGGCAACTTACCGAGGACAAGAGCCTACACCCTCCGCAAAGCGCAGGAACATCTGCTGCAGATGTATGCCGTGGATGAGCTCCAGATGCGCTTGCTCCTCGATTACGCAAATGCCGATGAGAAAACGGCAGACGAGCTTCTGCAGCATCTTCCGCTGCACGCGGTGTTCAACATGGTGCCGCAGTCTCCCCCATCCCGAACACAGATTACGGCAGATTTGCGACTCTACGCCGATATTCTCCATACTGCAACCGGACTGCTGGAAAAGGTACAGGATGAGGAAAGCGCCCGGGCGGCTCTGCCGGGATTGAGCCGTCTGCTCCTGCTCCACGATACCACGCTTGCCACCCGTGCCCAATTGCTGCAGGGTCTCATCCGCCCCGATTCAGCAGAAATGGAAGCCGCCGCAGCCGAACTGATCCGAGCCGAAAAACAGCTCCGCACACAGCGCATGCGACTGACGGAGAAAAACTGGTTCGGCAGCAAAGAGCTTCAGGCGCTCGATTACCTGCTCAACTAATCAGGAAACAACGCAAGCATAAAATGCTCGGCTCACAGATATTTGCGTCATTGCTGATTCTGTGCTTGCCTTTTACACCCCCATGCGGCATAATCGCCACGCGTTTTTTTACAGTTTTCTAACTCCACCATACCATGGATATCAGCATCAACAAAACCAGCGATTGCCAGGCAACGCTTACTGCCACCGCCTCCGCTCAGGAAGTGTCCTCCATGAAGGACAGCATCATTGCCACCTATTCCAAGAGCGCCCGCATCCCCGGCTTCCGTCCCGGTAAGGCTCCCAAGAGCGTGATTGCCAAGCGCTATGCTTCCGCTATTGCAGAGGAAATGGACTACCGTATCAAGTCCGATGTGCAGGAGCAGGCTCTGGAGCAGAATCCCGATATGAAGGTGCTTGACTTCGGCACCCCCTCCGTCACCAACAACGAAGACGGTTCCACCACCCTGACCTCCACCCTCACCATCGTGCCGGATTTCGAACTGCCGGAATACATGGGTATCGAGGTGACGGTCCCCTCCACGGAAGTGAGCGATGACGAAGTGCAGGAAACCCTGCAGAAGTATGCAGAGTCCGCTGCCCGCCACGAGGTCGTGGAGCGCGCCGGTGCCAAGGGCGATATCGCCGTGATTGACTTCAAGACCACCATCGAGGGCAAGCCCACCGCTGAATACTGCGGCAAGCCCGTCGGTTTCATGGAAGGACGCGACGGCCACTGGATGGCTCTGGAAGAGGATTCCTTTGTTCCCGGCCTGCCTGAAGGTCTCATCGGTCTCTCCGCCGGCGAGTCCAAGGACATCGTGGTTACCATGAAGGAAGATTTCCCCATCTCTGACCTGGCCGGCAAGGAAGTGACTTTCTCCTGCACGGTGAAGGAAGTGCGCGAGAAGCAGGTGCCGGAAATCAACGAGGAACTCTTCGCCTCCGCCCTGCCCGGCAAATCCCTTGACGAAATCAAAGACATCGTCCGCGAAAACCTCAAGAGCAACAAAGAACGCGCCAACGATGAAGCCAAGGCTGACCAGATTTCCGAGAAGATTGCTGACCAGCTCACTTTCGCCCTTCCCGCCGACCTCGTGGAGCGCGAGAACGACAACACCGTCCAGCGCAAGGTATACGCCGCTATTCAGGCCGGCAACTACGACATCACCAAGGACATGGATACCCTCCGCGCCGATTCCGTGAAGGAAACGGAGCGCAATCTGCGCGTCTATTTCGCTCTGCAGGAGATTGCCGCCAAGGAGAACGTCACCGTGACTGATCAGGAGCTGCTGGAAGCCATGTCCCGCATGGCGGAACAGGCCCAGGAGAAGAACCTCAAGAACTTCATCCGCAAGATGTATCGCGAGAACCGCGTGACGGGCATCCGTCTCTCCATCGTCACCTCCAAGGTGCTTGACCTGCTGGCCCGCAATGCCAAGGTCACGGTGAAGGAAGACTAATTCCCTCCCCTTTTCCCGATTTTTCGCCCCGATGTGCGGTCGCCTACCGCCATCGGGGCTTTTTTATTTATTCTGACAGATTTGATATCAATTATCTTCTGTTTTGGTCTCTTTTGAGCTTGACTCTATAATCCGATAGGGTAGAATGGACAAAGTAGAGATTTTGTTGCGCTCTTTATGCCCGGAAGATGCCTGAAGCCGCGCAACAAACTCATCCCCGGCCTGAAGTCGGGGCATCTATCTTCCGATATTTCAACAACATACATATATGAAACCACACCTCCCCGTGTCTCTGTTCCGAGCACTCGTTGCTGCCGCGATTGCTTTCCCTGCGTTTGTGTCCGGCGGGACAGCAGATGTCCCCAGTGACTATGCACAAATCATTGCTTCCGCGACGAGCGATGTTACCGGCTCTCAACCCAAAATGGCTTTCTTACTGAAGCCCGCTAACCTGAGTACGGTTACCAATCCCACCATGACGTGGAATCCGGCAACTACCATCTTCGGCACGCCCGGTGTGGACATCCTCTTCACCAGCTTTGATGATGGCAACAAGTGCAGCATCAATATGTCTTCCGGCGGTCTTCTGATGAACGGCATTGGCGATGCGACATTTGTCAGCCTGTACAATGTCACACTGGACTCCAATAGTGCTTCGTATAAGAGTTCCTCGGATATCACCGGCTTCGGCGGCACCATAACTTCCGGAACCATGACGCACGATGAGGACGGATTCCTGGAGGAGTACACGATTCCCGACGGCAAGGTGACTTTCCAAAACAACCGCAACGTCTCCATCACCCGCAGCTCGCTGAGCGTTATTGCGGAAGATCCTAACCTCACCATGCATGCATATGGTTACGGCGGTGTTATCATGTCTCCCACCACGACCATTACCGGCAATAAGGATGTGACCATCGAAGCCAACTCTCTGACGGTTAAGTCAAGCTCGCAAACCTCAGATGAGGCATGCGGCTTCGGCGGTGCTTTCTACGGTTCCGATATTTCCATCACCAACAACGAAGATGTCTATATTCAGGGCAACCGAATGGATGTGACCACATCCGGCTCTGTTGTCAAAGCGGGCGGTGCTGCATTCTTCTCCAATCATACGGTTAACATTGCAGGTAACGCATCCGTAACCATCC
>CAYYKC010000087.1:0-10573 GCA_964471605.1 uncultured Akkermansia sp.
CGAAACAGAGGAAAGTCAATAAGAAATCCCGACATCGAAATGCGTTTGCCCTACCGGAGCGAGAATAAGACTTGCAATTCAGCCGCGAAAAGGGCAAAATATGCCTGCCCGGTGCGTTGCCCGGGTCGTAAGAACCATTTTCCCCCTCAAGCAGAAGATGATTCGCATCTACACACAGACTGAGAACGGAATTGCGCGCACTGTGGGCGTGGAGGAGCAGGAATCCCGCCGCGGTGAGGTGTTCTGGATTGATTTGCTCACGCCGGATGCGGAGGAGTTGCGCTATGCGGAGTCGCTCTGCGCCATCGAGATGCCCACCAAGGACGAGATGCGCGAAATTGAGGCGACTTCTCGTCTATACTGCGAGGACGGTGGGCGATTCATGACCACCACGGTGCTCAGCCGCGTGGAAACGGATGACCCCATCATTGCGGAAATCACGTTCATCCTCAAGGGCAGGGTGCTCGTCACCATTCGTCACACGGATTCGTATTCTTTCCGCGTGTTCTCCCACCAGCTGCTGCGCATGCAGGGGACGAACCGCGATTTGGTGTTTGTCGGGCTGCTGGAAACGCTGGTGGACCGCCAGGCAGACGTGTTGGAACGCTTCGGTACGGATTTGGATGCTCTCTCCAAAAAAGTGTTTGGTAAACATCATACCCGCCGCAAGGAAAAGGTGGAGGATCCGGATACGGATGACCTGCGCGATGCTCTGGAGGAGCTGGGCCGCGTGGGTGACCTCATCACGCGCCAGCGCGATGCATTGGTGAACCTGCTGCGTCTCATCACCTTTGCCGGTAACGAGGATTCCTGCCTGGATGCCCAGAACAGCCTGTATGTGGCGCTGCGGCCCGTGTCCCGAGACGTGAACTCGCTCTCCGAATACGCGTCTTTCCTGTCCAACAAGATTAACTTCATGCTAGATGCCGTGCTGGGGCTCATCAACATTGAGCAGAACGACATCGTGAAAGTGTTCACCATCATGTCGGTGGTGTTCATGCCGCCCACGCTTATTGCCAGTATCTACGGCATGAATTTCGAATACATGCCCTTCCTGCATTCTCCCTGGGGCTTCTGGCTCTCTCTGGTGATGATGCTGCTGGCAGCTGCCATCCCGCTGCTGATTTTCAAACTCAAACGCTATATCTGATTATGATTAAAACCCGCAAGGTCATCAAGCCCGAGGAGGAAATCCACAAGGCGAACATCCTCATCGAAGCGCTGCCTTATCTCCAGGCCTATCGCGACAAGACCATCCTCATCAAGTTCGGCGGTTCCGCTATGGATGATCCGGAGCTGGTGAAGTCGCTCATGCGCGATATCGTGGTGATGGAGACGCTGGGGCTGAACCCGGTGGTGGTACACGGCGGAGGCAAGGCTATCTCCAAGGCCATGCAGGATGCCGGGCTGGAAGCCCGCTTCGTGAACGGCCTGCGCGTGACTTCCAAGGAGGCCGTGGATATTGTGGAAACCACGCTCTCCGGTCGTATCAACCCCGGTCTGGTGGAGATGATGCGTGATCATGGCGGCAAGGCCGTAGGCATCCCCGGGACAAATGTGTTCGTGGGTGAGAAGCTCTACGAGACCGATGCGAACGGCGAGCGAGTCGATATCGGCATGGTGGGGCGCGTCATCAGTTGCCAGCTGGCCCGTATTGAGGAAGCTCTTTCTCTCCAGATAACCCCGGTTATTTCCCCGTTGGCCCGTGAGCTGGGTACCCAGCAGTCGCTGAACGTGAATGCGGATTTGGCCGCCGCGGCGTTGGCACGCGAGCTGAAGCCGGTGAAGCTTATCTACATCTCTGATGTGCCCGGTCTGATGATGAATCCGAATGACCCCAGCTCCATCATTCAGAGTATCAACCGCAAGGAGGCGTTCGAGCTGATAGAGCAGGGCGTTATTTCCGGCGGGATGATTCCCAAGGTGAAGAGCGCTGTGGATGCGTTGAATGCGGGTGTGCGTAAGGTGCACTTCATTGACGGGCGTCTGCCGCACACTCTGCTGCTGGAAATCTTTACCCCGGAGGGTATCGGTACTGAAATTGTGCGCGAACAGCGCTGAGTCGTCACCCGCCCGAGCCGTGAAAAAGCCATCCTGCATCGGTTTGTTTGCTCCCGTACGCAGCGTTGCGTGCAAACGTCTGGTGCAGGGGTTGAAAAACTCTTTTGACGCCTGCGGCATTTCAACGTCCGAGATTGGCATCGCCGCTCTGGAAAGTGGTGATTTTGTCGCGCCGGAGTTGCTGCTCTGTCTGGGGGGCGATGGTACCATGCTGGCGGCTGCGGAAGCGGCAGCCCGCCGGGGCGTGATTCTGGGTGGTATCAATATGGGGCATCTGGGTTTCCTGAGTGCCTGTGGTCGCAGCGAGGTGGAGCTGCTGGTTCAATCGCTGGCCGCCGGTTCGTATGAGGTGAATCGCCGTGCTATGCTGGAGGTGCGAGCCTGTGGCTCCGACGGATGCAAGGCCGGGCATCTGGCGTTGAATGAAATAGCGCTCACTCGTTACCAGACGGGAAAGATGATTGATGTGGATGTGGAGGTGGATGGCTGCCTGCTCAACCGCTATCACGCCGACGGTATGCTGGTGGCCACGCCGACGGGCTCCACGGCCTATTCTCTCTCTGCCGGTGGGCCGCTGGTCTGGCCGGATGCCGGGGTGGTCTGTCTGACCCCCGTCTGTCCGCATAGCCTGACCAACCGCTCCGTGGTGCTGCCGGATTCCGTGGAGCTGACGCTTCGCCCCAAGGAACGCAGGGGAAGGGCGGAGCAATCGCTCATCTATTCTCTGGACGGCCGCTCTACGCATCCCATCACGCTCAATGAGGAATTGCGGATTCGCAAGGCCGCTGAGGAATTGCAATTGCTGACCCTGCCGCAGAGCGATTATGCTGCCCGCCTGCGGGCAAAATTGGGTTGGTAAACGTTTTGAGCTGCTTTCCTAGATGTCAATTTCCGTCATGGCGGAAATTGACTCGTTTTTTTTACATGCTTAAGCATTCTTTAGTTGACGGGCTGCGCGCATTTTGGTATAAGTTGGGGTAAGCATAAAGACGGTCGGACTGTAGCCGTCTCGCTGTGTTTTTCCAAGAATAACTTACAAGCATATGAAATTACACCTCCCTGCGCGTTTGCGCTCCGCTCTTCTGGCATGTCTTGCCGTGGTTGCTCCTCTGGCCGGTACGGTTGCAACCGGAACATTTGTCGGCGGTGCCGTTGTGGCATCTCTTTCACTTACTGAGGTTCAGGCAGCTGAGGTGGAAGTGGCAGCCGGTACAATTGTTACCTACGATGCGTCCAATACATACGTTCTCAAGGGTGGTACGCTGAATGTCGCATCCGGTGCTGTCAGCAGCGCGATTACCATTGCTGCGGCAGAATCGAGTATATCGCTTGGTGACGGGGCTACTCTGTCTCCCCTTCGTGTGACGCTTGCGGAGGGTGTTGAATCCTACAAGCTCACCGGCACGGGTAGATTCGACCTTGCCAGCGCCACGCAGATGTACGGCGCTAATGTCTCCTCCGCCGATTGGAAGGGCACGGTGTCCATCTCCAATAGCACAGGGGTGAATAATTTTAATCTCAACAGCTACGGTAATGCCTCTTCTACTGTCAGACTCAGTGGGGTTGCCGGGTGGTTGGCATTGGGTGTGGCTTTCCAGCCTAATCTGCTGCTGGTCGATGCTCCGGATGCTTCTGCGCTCAATGTGACGGACGGGTCTTCGGGGCGTGAGTATGCGTTTAATAATGTGGTCGGCGATGGTACGTTCGAACGCGGAGGAACCAAGTTCTCCGGTGCCGTTTCCTATGCATTCATGGGGGATGTTTCCGGTTGGAAAGGAAATTTTGTCAATAACTATGGCCAGACGACCCTGATTTTCCGGGGTGCTGCATCAGAAATTAATCTGGCCGGCATCACGAACAATGCCGGTTATGACATGGCGCTGAAGTTTGACGGAGCCGTGGCTACCACCGTTAACTCCCCGATTACGTCTACAGCCGGCGGTGCCCTTAACATGACTGTCAATAACGCCGGTGGTGTCACCTTTAATAAGGCGGTGGACGTGACAACGCTCACGGCAAACGGAGCCGTGACTGTCGGTTCCTCCGGTAAGGTGACGGTGAGTGGCGCCACTACCCTCGCAGCCTCCGTTACGGTAAATGGTACTCTTTCGCTGGACGGAGGGGTCACCATGAGCAGCTCTATTATCAATAACGGGACTCTTAATATCACCGGTGCCATGGTGGTGGACTCTGCCGGATTAGATCGCGTACCCACGGGTGACTACTCTTTCTCTGATGGAGATAATGGTCGCTTGGAAAGCGGTTCTCTTGAATACACCGTCATCAAGAAGAATTCCGACTCTGCAATCCTCAATACGCAGGGGACAACACTTTCTTTCGATGGTGATAACTCGCTGAAGCTCTCGAATACGGGTACTGTTACCCGTAAAGCCGATACATCCAGCCCCGAATACTGGGTGAATAAGGGGGATGTCTCATACACAGCAACGGATGCGGAATCCTACCGCATGAACGGTGGTACACTTGTGCTGGATAAGGCCGATGCTGCGGCACAGGGTAGTATTCTTACCTCTCTGGAGGGCGGCGAGGGGAAAGTCATCATCACGGCCGATACCACTCTGACCAATGACATGGAGTCAAAAGCAACGTGTGAATTGGTCGTTTCCGGTGCAACTCTCCGACTGGGATCGGGAGAAAGTCAGAAAGCCGGAGTTTCCAGTTTTTCTTCTGTCATACTGGAAAATAATGCAGCGCTTCTCATCGAATCTCAGTCATCCGTTATCAATAATCTGATGGTGGCAGAGTCCGGGGCTCGTTTTAACGTGAAAGATACACAGGGAGTCCCCTCTACGAACCCTTATGTGTTCGCAGGCGTTACTACCCTGAACGGAACCTTGACTCGCATATCTGACGGTTGGGGAAATGGCATGAGCTTTGAGCACCTCACCGGTAAGGGTGAACTGGTATACACGAATAACAGCAGCGAACAATCATACATCGCCATTAAATCGCTGCAGGGATTTACCGGTAATTTGAGCTTTACACAGACAAATAATAACGGCGGAGCTTATGAGGTGGTGATTAACTCCGGGGCGGCTGATGTCAAAGAAATGGGGACACTTACCGTGGGTTGCATTGATAAGGCCGCAGATTTCAGAAACATGAGTGTTGCATTGGATGCGACTCATGGCTTGACCATGAAGCAGTTGAATATCCGGAGTAATACCAACCTGACTATTACCGGTTCTGCGGGGCTGAATACTGGTATCGTAGTAGATGGGGTTGATAACCAAATTACTGTAGTAGGCAGTTCCGCCATTGATCTCAGTAAATTGAATGTTGGAGGAAGTGCCTCCCTGACGTTGGCCGGCAGCGTTTCTTCTCTGGCGATGAACCAGGATGGAACCGTGACGCTGACGGATATGAAGCTGACGGATGGAGCTTCTCTGGTCTATGGCGCGGGTGCGTCAACGCTGCGAGTGGAAAAGGCGAATCTCGGAGCAACTGTAAAGGTTGATCTCAACAGTCTGACGGATGCTCAGTCGCTGGCCATTGCCAACGGCTCCGGGTTGAATCTGGGGATTGATTCACAGTATGCTCACAGCGAGGCGAACAAGACAATCACCGTGGTGTCCGACAATCTGCGCGATGCCAGGCTGGAGATAGTCGGTGATGCGTGGAAGTTGACATCCGGTGTGGTTTCCATGTACTGGGAAGCCGGTTCTGCTGAATGGAACTCTACGGCAACAAACTGGGCATTCAAGGATGAAGCCGCTGCGAATCAGAAATACGTGGCAGGTACCGATGCCATCTTCAGCAAGGACGCCAATGCTACCGTCACCATTACCGGTGCTCCGAGTGTTCAGAATATTGAAGTATCCAACGGTAAATACACATTTAACTGCAACTATGGCGGTGCATTGAACGTTGGCAATGATTTGATTGTCGGCAGCTCTGCCACAGCTGTGTTCAATCAAAACGGCAATACTGTACCGCTGAAGGTTGCCGGGAATGTTTCCGTTGCTTCCGGTTCCTCTCTGGAGTTGAAGATGGAGTCCGTCTCTGTGGCGGGTGGCCTGTCCGGAGCCGGAACACTGTCTGTTGATAGTAATCTTTCACTCGGCAAATCTTCCTCGATTGGTCAGCTCAACGTCAATGGTACGGTAGAAATGACCGGTACAAATACCGGCAAGGTGCGCGTTACCGACCTGACGGTGGGTGGCAATTCTTCCGCCACGGAACTGAAGAATGTCGGTAAGCTGACGGTGAATAAAGACGGTGTCATGAAAGTGACCTCCGCCACCGCCACTACATCTGTGCAATCTCTCGCCGGGGCCGGTGCTCTGGATGCTGCCAAGGTAGCCCTCACCTCCGGTGCTTCTTCCATCGGCAAGCTGACGGCAAATTCCGTGAGCATGCGCAAGAATGTGACGCTGGATGTTGATGTTCTGCAGACCCCCGAGGTGACGATGACGCTGGGGACAGCCGCTGTAAACGGAACGACTCTTCTGACCGTCGGCTCGACGGTGGGCGATACTACGGTTGCGCTGGCGGTGGATAAGGTGGATGACCTCTCGAAGCTGACGAACGGTTCGGTGCTTACTCTTGCTACCATCGGTACGCCCGGTGGTGATGTGGTGGGGAATCTTAAAGCTCCCGTTCTTACCCCCGAGGAAGTGGCGACAACCGACTTGGTGGTGAAGTCTGCCACGGAGTTCTCCGTCACCAAGGATTTGCGTGGCTTTGGTTACACTCTGAAGGTGAGCGATGACGGCAAGACTGTCACCCTGGTAACGGGGCGTGACAATCAAGGCTGGATTGGCTCGGAGTCTGATATTTGGACTCAGGGGGCTCAGGACGGCTGGGAAGTGGGCTATATTCCGAATCCCACCGATCGCGCTGCCGGATTCTTCGGTGAGGGCTCTTCTGTAGTGAATATCAATGAAGCCGGGGTAAAGACCGCTCTCATTGATGTGGATATTGCGCAGGATAAGTTGCAGGACATATCCTCGTACAAGTTTGTCGGCGGTAACGTTGAGGCTGATAATATGTACATCGGCCAGGGTGAATTGATTATTGCCAATCAAACTATTATTGCGGGTGATACGACGGTGTACACCAACGGTAAGCTCACCGTTGCTACCGGCGGTTATTTGGCGGCTCAGAACGACCTCAGCCTGACGGACGATGTCGCTTTGTCACTGGAGACCGGTGCGGAACTTAACGTATCCGGTACGCTGTCGGCAGAAAAAGATGTTACCATCACGAACTCCGGCATGATTTATGCCAAAGAGGTGAGCATCGCCGGTACTGTTACCAGCGATGCTCAGGGACGGATTGAGATTGCTGCCGGTGGTATCATCGGTGCAGTTGAGGGAGGTGAGCTCCACACCATGATGAGCGAGGTCGGTACGTTGGAGCTGGGAAGCATCAATGCGAGCATCCTTCATATCGGTACGTCCGGGTCAACGGTTGCGTTGGCCGGGGATTCCGTCATTGGTCGCTTGTACAGTAATGTAGCCGGGACATCTCTGACCTCTTCGGCCAAGCTTACCCTGAAGGAGAGCGCCACCAATGAGGGCGGGTTAGTCAGCGTGACAGCGAAGGCCCTTACGCTTAATGGAATTGGTAATGAGTTCGATGAGCTGAATGCCCCCGTGATTACGCTTGATCTCAAGGATGATGCGCTCAGCGCAGATGTGGCGGCCATTTCTGTGGGCTCCATTGTGGCTGTTGATCCGGTGCAGATTCTCCTTACTCAGTCCACCATCGAGAGTCTTCCCGTTGATGCAGACAATGTGCTTTCCGCAGATGACTACCTTCTTATCAAGGGGGTCAGCGGATATTCCATCGGTGACTTCACCATTGCTGATTCCATTATGCAGGAAATCAGACGTCGTGGAGTGACGGCAGAGATGCAGCTGAAGGACGATAGCCTGGTGCTCTCCCTCGGCGCTGTTGCTGATGGTATGATTTGGGATACGACCAATGGCAACATGATGACCAACAATGGTTACGAAGTACCCTCCGGTGAGGGCTTCTATAAGGCCTTGGATTACGTTGAGCAGGTTATCGTCACTGATAACAAGACGATTGACCTGACGGCGGCAGGTGTCGGCGATGCCGTTGCCGATAACGCCACCATCCCCGCTGCAGGACTGATGGTGCGCAATCCCGATGGCGGCGGCAAGCTGACCATCGTGGGCGATGCTGCGGACAGCAATGGTGCGCTGCCGGATGTCGTCACGATTATCGGCAATCGTGAAATCGAGAGCCCTGTAGCCCTTGTTGGCGAGAGTGTGAAGGTGAACATCGGTCTGCCGGAAGGCATCGAAGGTATCCTGAGCAGCGATGCCGATTCATCTGCTGTGATTCTTTCTTCTGCTGAGATGACCGAAAATGCCGTCCTGCAGGTGAATGCCGATGCTATGGTGAAGGGACAGGTTGACTTGACGGAAGGAGCTTCTCTTGAGGTGGCTGCCGGCAAGGTTATCAACGTCCTGCAGTTGAACGGCGATGCCTCTTCCACCGTGTCCGGGCAGGTGAATGTGAATGGTGTCGGCGGTAGCTACGAAGGTGTCTACGGTGATTCCGGCGCGAAGATTGCCATTCTTCAGGGTGGCTATCAGTCCGTGAAGGCCGGCTCCGGGCTCTCTCTGGTGGTGAATGGCGGTGAGGGTACGTTGGATTTGGACGGTGCTGATGCTGAGATGACCGACCTGGCTGTTGGCTCTGAGGCCCGCGCTTCCCGTTCCGAGATGGTCATTGCCAACGTGACGATGGATGATGATGCCCGCAAGGTGCGCCATCACAAGCTGAGCCTGACCGGTGATGACAGCTTCATTTCCGGCTCAGAGGTGACCGCTTCCCTCGGTGCGGAAGAAACCGCCGTAACGCTGGGTACTGCTGACGCACCCGTCATCATGGACGGCAAGGTCGATATCAGCAACTCCACCATCTGCCTGACGATGGTGACCACGAATGATGACCTCCGTTCGCTGGATGTCAACACCGATGCTCCCATGGCCGGTGCCAAGCTCGCCACTCTGGTGACCGATGGCAACATCACCGCGGATAATGAGGTGCAGCTCATTGGAACCCGTGCCATGATGAACGTCATCAACAAGTACTACACCAATGCCCGTCTGGATGCCAACGGCGATATTCTGGTGGACCGCGTGACGGACTACTACGCCACGAAGGCAAGCGGACTCAGCGAGACCGGTACAATCGGTATGGATATGCTGGACAAGGTGCTTGTCAGCCTCAATCCGCAATCCAATGCGAACGAATATACCGATTTGGCTGAGGTTCTGAATGCACTGGATGATGCCGTTGTGGCCGGTGATACGACAGCGGCGGATGACATCGCCAGCGCGGTGACCGGTGCATCTGCCGCTGCGATGGGGGCTGCTCTGGCCGGTGATATGGAACGCCAGCTGCGCGCCATCCGTAACCGCACGACCACCATGGGCGTGGATCAGGGTATTGTCAACCACAACATGCCCTACTTCAATGCCTGGATTAATGCTGAGGTGGATAACCGCAAGCTGGATCAGGACGGTACACTCTCCGGCTATGATTACACCGTCAGCGGCGGTACCGTGGGCTTCGATGTCGATGTCACGCCGCGCTTTGTCTGCGGTCTGGCTATCTCTGCGCTTACCGGTGATGTCTCCTCCGAAGGCCCGGATAAGCTGGATGCCGATGTGGACTCCTACTATCTGACGGCTTTTGCCCGTACAACGTATCGCCGCTGGACGCACACCTTTGTGGCTTCTGTCGGTAAGTCTGACCTGAGCCTGGATCGCACCGTGTCCTTTGCCGGTGGCAGCTATGCGACCAAGGGTGAGACGGAGGCCACCAGCTTCGGTGCCATGTACGAGTTGGGTTACGTCTTTGCTCTGGATGTGGACGGCACAACCTGCCTGCAGCCCGTATTCAACGTCTCCTTCGTCCAGAGCTCCATGGATGGTTACACCGAATCCGGCAGCGATGCGGCGCTGGATGTGGGTAGCGTGGATATGACATCCATCACCATCGGCATGGGTGCCCGCCTGCAGTCCGTTGTCGGTCAGAATGTGTTCAACCGCGCCTCCATCTTCGAATCCCGCGCCCTTGTGAAGGTGAATGCGGGTGATCGCGATGCAGAGGTTGACACGAACCTGCTGGCTCTTCCCTCTGCCGGCGGTAAGGTGAGCAGTGCAGAGCGTGGCCCCGTCAGCCTGGAGCTCGGTGCCGGTATCTCCATCCCCGTGGGGGCCAAGTCCGGCTCCATCTTCCTGGACGGTTCCGCAGAACTCGGCTCGGAATACACCGGACTCAACGCAACTGTCGGTTATCGCCTGAACTTCTGATAAGACCAAGCATTTGCTGATTTTCCGGGGGCTGTCGCTTATCTTTGCACGACAGCCCCCGTTTCTTTTATCCCGCTCGCTCGTTTTGATGGCAAAAATGATTATAAAAATACCGATATAGGCCGAATATAGAAGAATATAGGTGAATTGCAAGTTCAAATGCAACACTTTTTGAAAAAAATGCACTCTTAGTG
>CAYYKC010000088.1:0-10555 GCA_964471605.1 uncultured Akkermansia sp.
GCATTCTTCTCCAATCATACGGTTAACATTGCAGGTAACGCATCCGTAACCATCCGCAATAATATCGTTCACTCCAAGGATAGAAACGTAGAACATTCCTATCTTCAGAGTATCTACATTGACTCCAATTATCGGGGTATACTGAAGCTTGCGGCGGGTGCTAATTCCACCATCTCCCTCTTCGACCCTGTTTTTGTTGACTGCAATGTATCCATCAACGATAATTACACCAATGCCGCCGGAGATTCCGAAAAGGCCGTTGGCGATGTCATGTTCTCTGCTCTGCACGCAGAGGCTGATTTGACGGCATACCTCAAGGGTCTGCTGGGAGAAGGGAACGAACAGCCCGCGACTCTGGATCTTCTCCAGTCCCGCACCTCGCAGGTACTCGGCATAACAACCCTGCATGCAGGTCGCATGATGCTCTGCGACGGAGCCATATATGAAGGAGCCGGCTTTGTTGCACTCTCCGGCTCTACTCTGTACATGCGTTCTTCCTCCATGTATGGGGTCCTTGACCCCGAGGCCATTGTCACGTTCGGCGATGGCCGGGTGGTGTTCCGCTCCGGCTCTAACCTGTACCTGAAGAGCACATCCAGCAAGATTGATGCCGTCGAGACATCATTCGAAGGCAACAATAAGGTTACGTTCGACATCTCATCCACCAATCTGACCGCCCCCAGCCTGATCATTAACGGCGAACTCACGTTCAATGCCGGGACAACCTTCTATCTCACCTCCGACAATCAGTTAACGGAAGGCATCTACACACTGCTGGAGACCACGGATTTCGAGATCGAGGGTTGGAATTCAGCCAATGTAACCGTTACGAGCAATGAGGATACCGGCTTTGATGCCACCTACGCCAATTTGCGTTGGGAGACAGTCGGCGACAAAAATAAGCTGTTCTACTACACCTCCATGCCTCCCTTGCTGGATGCAACCTGGACCAATGAGGACGGTGACTTTGTATGGAGTTCCACCGCCATCAACTGGGAACAGATGGGGCAGGCCTATGCGTTCTCCAACGGTGCAACCGCTACTTTCACAGATGAAGGATTCGGCACCATTCAGTTGAAAGGCACGCTCCGCCCCTCAGAAGTACTGGTAAACAACTCTCTTGAAAAGGACTACGAATGGGTTGCTCATCCTGACGGCGGCAAGCTCGCAGGTGACATGACCCTCACGAAGCGTGGCTCCGGCAAGCTGACGATTTCTCTGGCCAATGAGTACACAGGCGGCACTATTGTGGAAGAGGGCACTCTGGTTGCCGATCACATTCAGGCGCTCGGCACGGGTAACGTTACCGTAAAGGGTGGCAGTCTGGATATGCAGAATCTGGCCGTAACCAACAAGGTAACGGTCAATTCGGGGTTCTTCACCGGCACAGCCTATAACGGCGAGCTTACTGTAACGGGTGATGCAACCCTCGGTGACAACACCACCGCCTCTTCCGTCAACCTCAAGGCAGCCTACATCAAGGGCGGTTCCATCGTCAATACGAATATCACCACAGAGGAGGCCACCATTGAGACCATCATTGCCGGAACAGCCAATCTGACGGTCAATGGCAATACCACCATGCGAGGCGACCACACCACCACGGGCACCTTTACCGTCAATAGCGGGACGCTGCGAATGGAAGGCACAACCACCGCCGATTTAAACCTGAAGGGCGGGACGTTCGTCATGGAAACGCCTATGGTTCTCACTTCCGGACAGGATGTCACCTTCAACGGCGGTAGCATGCTGGGTTCACTTGAAACCGTAGATGGTTCCACGCTGAAGTTCGCTGCATCTTCCTCTATTTCCGAAGATCTGACGCTGAACGGCGGCACCATCACGCCGGGCGGCTCCGGAATCAGCCTGAAAATCGGCGGCGATTTAATTATCCTCGGGAATACGGCTATAGATGTTAACGAATATGTTAATGAAGGCACCTATGTGTTGATGTCTGCCACCAGCATCAACGATAATCTGGACCTGCTCACCACCGTTACGGATACACGTAACGAAAACACGCTGGATGTGAGCGGCTCCAGCCTCATCCTCAAGGTAAAGGAAAACCCCGCAACCCTCGCATGGGAAGCAGGGGCAGAGGGCGTCTGGAGCACCCAGTCGGAGCAGGAATGGATTGTCGTGGACGGCGGTACAGACGACAACCCCGATCCCACTTTCTATAATCGGGATAAAGTCGTGTTCAACAAGGGTGGCGCGGTCGAAATCGTCGGCGAGGTGAAACCTGAATCCATTTCCGTGAGCGGAACAGAAGATGTTTCTTTCTCCGGCTCCGGCTCCATCGTCGGCAATGCCGCCCTCGTGAAGGAGGGAACCGGCACGCTGAACATGAATGCCTCCAATGCCTATCTGGGCGGTACCGTCATCAAGGACGGCACGGTTAATGCGGGCGGTAAAGATTCCTTCGGCCGTGCGACCGATGAAGACGGGAATGTTCAGCTCGGCGCTATCGAGCTTCAGGGCGGTCACCTCAACATGGGCGATTATGCGGTTGAAAATGACGTGACCGCCACCGGCGGCTCGTTCAGCGGCACGGCATACGATGGCAAGCTCACCGTGAAGGGAGATATCTCCGTGGGTGACAACACGACCGCTGCCGCCATTGCACTCGAAAAAGGCTCCATCAAAGACGGCTCACTCAAGGATACGGCCATTACGGCTAGCGGTGATGCCACCATTGAATCTGCGCTCAAGGGCACGACTTCTCTCACGGTTGAGGGTGGAGAAACCATCCTCCGGGGCAAGAATTCCGCTTCCGGCGACACCACCATCAACGGCGGTACTCTGCGCATTGCTCGCGATGAAGCCTTTGGCACCGGCAATATCTACCTCAACAGCGGTCGTATGATTGCTGAAGAGGGAACCACGCTGGCACTCTCCGGTAAGCAGGCGCTCTACTTCCGTGGTGGCAGCATCACAGGCAACGTGCGCTCCGGCAACTCCACCGCCATCGTGATGGATCGCGACGGAGATATCGATGGTAACCTGCGTCTCAACGGCGGCACCGTTTACTTCAACGGCAAGGATGCCAACGCCGGAAAAGCACAGGCACGCAGCATGATGATCAAGTCCAACGGTTGCACGCTCTCCGTCTCCGGCATCATCACATTGACGGCAGACACGCTGGTTGAGCTGGAAGCCGGGCAGTATGCCGATGGCGATATTCTCATGGAAGCCGGCAGCCTGACGGGTGATTTCGGACAGCTCGTGCTCAACTATGACGATGGCAACCCCAACACGGAATACGCTCTCGCCCTGAAGGAAACTGATGGCAAGGTACAGGTCATGCTCGACCTTGACAAGGTTTATGAACACACCGATGGCAAGTGGGAGATTTCCAACGGCGATCTCCGCGACCTGCTCGTGCAGAGCAACTGGGGCATGTTCGCCTCCTCCCACGCGTTCTCTGACGCCATGCAGGGTCAGCGCTCTGCCTCCGGTGTGGTGGGCAGTAAGGGCGTCATGGTCTGGGCCTCCGCACTCTACAACCGCATGTCTGTAAATGATGACGGCTCGAAGAACGGCGGCGACACCGACACCATGGGCGCTGCCGTGGGTATCGAAACCATGCTTGGTTCCCGCAGCTGCGTCGGCTTGGCCGTGGGTGTGACCTCCTCGGATATCAGCGTCGGCAACATCGCCGATGAGATGGAGCAGGACGGCACGTACATCGGTCTCTACGGTGCAACGGTGCTCACCAGCAACGACATCAGCGGGCTGACACTCAGCTGGTCCGCCGCCTACGGCACAGTGGATTCCTCTCCCTCCGGTGCAGCCTCCAGCATTGAGTGGCAGCAGGACAGCTTCCAGCTCAACGGCCGTCTGGATTGGAGCCGCAGCATCAGCGACCGCACCACGGTCAACGTGTTCGCCGGGCTGGAGTACTTCATGACCACGGCTGATGAAGTGGCCGGGGTGGACAGCGGCGAAATCAGCAATCTGCGCGCCGAACTGGGTGCCGGTATTACCCGCCGCTACGCTTCCTCCGTGCTGTATGCCGAGGCCCGACTCCTGGGCGACATCATGCGCGATGATCCCACTCCCACCATCAACGGCTGGAGCGAAGAAGGAGCCAATCCCGGCACGGTGGGTGCAGGTTTCCGCGTGGGTGCTGCATACGACATCAATGAATACTGGAGCATCGGTGCTAATGCCGGCGTAGAAATCATGGGCGACGCTACGAGCGCCGGTGCCAATGTGGGCGCCTCCCTCAAGTTCTGATAGCGCGTTCCCGTAATCCTTATCAGCGTGCTGTATCGATTATCGGTGCAGCACGCTTTTTATCCACCCTGCCCTGTGGGCAAAAAAAGCCCTCTGCGCGTCCGTAAGCGCAGAGGGCAACAATTGACGAATATTTCCTACGGCATCAATAATGGCCGCCACGGGGGCCATTGTGCCACTTCCAGGCAGTTTCCACAATCTGGGTTACATCCTGGTACTTGGGAATCCAGCCGAGGATTTCCGCAGCCTTGCGGGAATCCGCAATCAAACGAGGCGGATCACCCTCGCGACGGGGGCCGTAGGAAACCGGGGCCTTCATGCCCGTCACCTTCTCCGCAGCATCGATAATCTGTTTCACGGAGAAGCCGTTACCGGTACCCAGATTGAACCAGTTGGTCTCGCCACCCTTCATCAGGTAATCCAGAGCACGCAGGTGCGCATCAGCTAAATCATCCACGTGGATATAGTCGCGAATGCAAGTGCCATCCGGAGTATCATAGTCCGTACCAAACACGGTGATACCGGGGCGCTCGCCCTTGATTGCCTGCAGAATCACGGGGATAAGGTGGCTCTCCGGCTCATGGTCTTCGCCGATAGCGCCGTCCACGGAGGAACCGGAGGCATTGAAATAACGCAGGAACACGCTCTTGAGACCGTAGGCGCGATCGCAGTCCTTGCATACCTTCTCCAGCATAAACTTGGAACCGCCGTAGGGGTTGATGGGGTCCTGCTTCTCCGTCTCGGGAATCGGAATCTGTGTGGGCTCACCATAAGTGGCACAGGTAGAGGAGAACACGAAGCGCTTGGTGCCGGCCAGTATCATGGCACGCAGCAGCACCAGCGGCTTGGCGATATTGTTCTCATAATACTTCAGCGGATCTGTCACGGACTCACCCACCTGAATGAAGGCAGCAAAGTGAACCACCGCATCAAACTTGCCGTTGACGAGCAGAGGGTACACCACGGCCGGGTCGCCCAAATCGCCCTTCACCAGGGTCACTTCCTTGTCTACAATGGCAGCCTGATGCCCGTAGACCATGCTATCCAGCACCGTCACGTCAGCCCCGGCTTTCACCAGCTGACGCACCGTGTGGGAACCAATATATCCGGCACCGCCGGTAACTAGTACTTTCATCGTTGGATTCAGATTAAAGTTAATAGTAGAGAATTACAGCATGGATGCCAGCAGTGCTTCCAGTTTGCGTATATCGGCAGAAAACTTGCGAATACCCTCAGCCGTCTTTTCCGTAGCCATGGCATCCTCGTTGAAGAGGAAGCGGAAGCTCTTCTCGTCAGCCGGAATACGCTCAATATCGCTGGCCTGAGCAGCCTCCGGTGTCAACACCGGCGACACGGACTCCTCGCTGCCGGCCAGCTCTGCCAGCAGGTTCGGAGAAATCGTCAGCAGGTCGCAACCGGCCAGCGCCAGAATCTCACCCGTGTTGCGGAAAGACGCACCCATAATCTGCACCGGGTAGCCGAACTTCTTGTAGTAATTATAAATCGTACGCACAGAGATGACGCCGGGGTCGGTCTCTGCGGTGTAGTCCTGACCGGTACTGCTCTTGTACCAGTCCAGAATACGCCCGACGAACGGAGAGATGAGACGCACACCGGCCTCTGCACAGGCCACGGCCTGTACCATGCTGAACAACAGCGTCAGGTTGCAGTGAATACCCTCCTGCTCCAGCTGACGGGCAGCCTGTATACCCTCCCAGGTGGAGGCTATCTTAATCAGTACTCGCTCACGCGGAATCCCGGCGGCCTCGTACAGCGCCATAATCTCGCGAGCCTTGGCCACCGTTCCCTCGGTATCGAAAGAGAGGCGGGCATCCACCTCGCTGGACACGCGACCCGGTACGCGCTTGAGAATCTCCAGACCGAACGCCACAATCACGCGATCCATCAGCTCTCCCACGCGCTCAGCGGGATTACTCACCGTAGCCTTGAAATCGGCCACTACTGCATCCAGAATAGGACGATACTCCGGCTTGGCGGCTGCGGCCAGAATAAGGGAAGGATTCGTCGTAGCATCTTGCGGAGAAAACTCCTCCATCTGGCGGAAATCACCCGTGTCTGCCACAACGGTCGTATACTTCTTCAATTGCTCAAGCTGTGTTGCCATAACGTACTGATTTGAGGTTGCCGCATTATAGCATAATTTAACGCCTACTTCAAGCCTGCAACTCCTCCGCGCTGATTTTCCGACCGTCACCTGTACCACCTACTGAACTGCGATTATTCCGGCTTGAGCCACATCCCTCATTCCCGGCGCACTTGTTTCTATCAATTTGTCTTCTGGAAACAACCGCTGCCATTACTCATATCGATCGTTTTTAATTCATTCATAAGACAAACCACCGACATGATAAAAAAGTTAGCCTCCATACAAGCATTTTATCTATAGAAAAACAATTTATCACTTCTGAAACATCGCTAACGGAATAGCGGCATTCTCTTTTCTAAGATTTTTTCTTTTCGCTTTTTATTTAATGTTGGTAACTGCTATGCTTTCTTAACTCTCAATTTTACCATTCGAACAACGCACGACAAAAGCAGTCCTCTTTCAAAACCGCAGCACTTACACATCAATCAACGAATTACCCGGCAGAAATCAACCGAGCAGCCCACACCTCCACCGCACTCTTCCCCTCCCCTACGCTTCATTCAGGCCGGTAGTGAATGCTTCCATTTATAGAAGCAGCAAACTACACAAAGAACAACTAATGAGAAAACCAAACCTTTGTAATACATTATTTGTAAAGGCTTGGTAATTTTCGTCCATCATTCGCTCCTATTTCTTTAATATGCGTAATTGTTTCCATTCTTAAAGCTTAATCAAACCTTGAATTTCATACCGAGAAAGCACCTTTTTTATCCAAAACAAAACATGCCATGGGCGTGTCTTTAGCCGCGAAAAAAAGCGCACAAAGCAGGCAGGAAAAGATATAAAATTTCTTTAACTTCCCCTCTGAATTCTGCCGAATCAGCCCTTGAATTTGGCATCCGTGAGAAGCTAAAATGTGAATTTCATCAAAAATTAGAATGATTCCGTTTATATGCTAATTTATTTTTTCATTTCGCACCTTTATGCATATTTGTACACTTATTTCTCTCATTTTATTGCATCGTTTATGTTAGACTGCAAAAAAATATCTCCGCAACATTTTGGGCATGCACGAAAATACCTATCAATGAAACCGCACCTTGCAACAGCTTAAGCTACACCGATTCAAAGAGAAAAAAGCATATAGTCCCCTCGACAGCGTCCCTGATGTCCCTTTTGGGTATATCGAAGACATTTTTTACCTTGCATGCTAAAAATGAACACCCAACGACAAAAAATCAAAACATGCGCGAGAATCTCATATTCCGTACAGAATCACGGACGCATTTCAAATTTTCGATTCTCGCGGCTCTTAATAAAACGAAGAAACCCGTTAGTCAGACGGAAAAACTTGTTCCGGAAAAAAAATTGTAAGAAGTCATCCTGGTCGGGACAACCCATTTGGTGACGTTGTAACTACCAGTACCGATTTCTTTCAGTTCTCCGGTCTGTGCATCAATCATGGTAATAGCTCCATTCGCCTATTTGGAATAGGTCATAGGATTCGTGGCAGCATTGCCCGCTCACGATGCACGGCCTTTATCAAGCCGGAAATGGAAGGAGCTGCAGCTTGCAGAGGCGCCGACAGACAGGTCAGAAAACGACGTAGAATACAGTCGAGTTGCAGATGCCGGTACAGGGTTTCCGGCGTATGGTGAGAGTTCATGTCAGAGCCGGCGGAAGAACTTTTCCACCGGCATTGATGGCCCCGGGATGGGAACATTGCCCATATCCCTGACTGTTTCGGTTTCGAAATTGAAGTAATGGAGCGCACCGGATTGCTGACGGAGGTACAGCTCTGTGGGATATTTTTTCCAGGCCGCCTCCCCGCCCTGAAACCCGATGCAGGTATACCAGGGCTCAGGCCCATCGCTCAACCCTTCTGTCGGGTGGACGTTGATGCTGTAGAAAGTTGTGCCGTCAATATCATACGTGTGCATATACCATCGGCGTTCCCCGCTGCTATAGAGAGTTTTTGTACTGAACAACGAGCTGACACAAACGCTGATAACCAAAAGACAAAGTACACCGAAGCACCCATACGAGCATCCCGGCGAACACCCCAAATCATCGCCAAACGTCTTCTTCCCCTGTGCGCGAGCTTTAATCCAAGCCCGAACGATGCAGGCCAAAAGCACAAGTACCGCCACAGGAACCACGCTAATAACAATATTGTACCACATATTCTCGATAGGTTTGCAGATAGGAATCAAAATAATGGTCCACGTTACGATTGAGATCCCGGTGCAGCGCAGGATAGCCGCCGCGCCAAATGCGTGCATAGAGTTCATTGATATCGCACGAACGACGCGCAGGCATCAATTCAGTCATCCGCTCGGGCGTGGGAAAAAAGTCGGCCTCGTTGCTTGTACGGGTTATTTCGCGTTGTGAGAGCGTGCATAGCTCCAGAATCCCCACCCGTCCGGCCAGGCTTTCACTCACCCCCTTCATCATGTGAAAGCGCTGGGAACCGGTCAGCCAATACATGCCCGGGCGGTCTTCCTTATCAACCATCCACTTGATGGCTCTCAACAGCTCGGGAGCATACTGCACCTCATCAATACAGAGCGGTGTCCCCTTCTCCTCAAGATACCCGATGGGGTCATTTTTGGCCTGCCGAAGCTCGCGGAAATCTTCGAGATTAACATAATTCATATCCCCGGGCATGATTTGCTTCAACATCGTTGATTTGCCCACCTGCCGAGCACCGGTTATCAGTACGCACGGAAAGCTGCGGCTCATCTCCTCAACCGTAGAAAGTGCCTTTCTGGGAATGTATTCGTTCTCGTTCATCATCCTGCCTCATTCTGCCCCCGAGCGCAGAAATTGTCAAGAAAACGAGCCTGGTTTTTATGCAAAACGGGAATCCGATTCCCGTTTTACATAGAATTTCAGCAGATTTACCCCTCCTTTTTATGTAATAATGGAATTAGATTCATGTTTTGCATAAAATTGCGTGCTCCCATCAGCGCATATTCCAATACGCCTTTGCTTGCTTCACCTGCGGTAAATTCAGGTAACGACTCAGGAGCAAATTGACGCTGCGGTGCCCCATCTCCAACTGCAGCGCCCCCAAATCACGGAAATACGCCGCATGATAGCTCGCAAAGGTATGCCGACACACATCCGGCACCCACTGCCCCGGGGCAAAACCGGCCGCGCGGCGTAACCGCCTCCAGCGGTTTTCCCAGTTACCGGGAATGCACAGTGGCACACCGAGCAGTTTCCCCCTGTTGCGCAGCGGCACGGCGCGTCCGCCGCCCGTCTTGCTCCTGCTCGGCGGCACAACGACCCTGCCCTGCTCCGCTTGAATAAAGCTTTCATCCAATCGCGCCACCTCCTGCGGACGCAGCCCGCAATACAGCATCAAATGCAGCGACAGGCGCATTGCCCGATGCTCCGGCTGCTGCGCAGCCTCCTCCAAGCGCTTGATTTCCTCGGGACTCAGAGGCTTGATTTCCTGCTCCCTCACCTGCCTGCATTCAATCCGAGCCACGGGATTATCCCCGCACCATTCCTGCCGAATCCCGTGGGCAAACACACTGTGCAACATGGCTCGCCCCTTACGGAACGAACTTGCACTCCCCCCAAATGCAGACCGCAACAGCTCACGGCACTCGCGGGTACACATCGCCCGCAATGGACGTTCGCCTACACCCGGAACACGCAGTAAACGCCGCGCATAATGCCGTAAATCACGTCTCGTCGTTGCTCGCCGACCCGCCCGTGCCTCTACGCTTGCCCACACCGCCGTCTCAAAAGACACCGTATGCTCCTGCTTTGCTAACTCCTCCACTCCCAGTCGCATCACCCGTCGCAGCAACTGCATCATCTCCACCTTTTGCAGACCATTCACACTTTGGCCTAGTTCCTCGGTCAGCTCCACTACTAATCGTGCAATATCATTAATACTTAACGGTAATCCTTCTATGATTTCTTCTGCTGTTTTCATGACGCTATCTTTTGGTAGATGGGGTAAGTATTCCGAATACTTCAGGTGTCGGTAAGATACAACTTCTTGACAGCCAAAAGCTCCTTTTTTAGACTGGGATGAAGAGAGACATCCCGTCCGGATATTGCCGGATTACTCAGCCCATTGTATTATACAGTATAAAATCGCATTTCGAAAAAAAACAGGCTGAAAATTCTTGACAAAGTATTCGGAAAGATGTATACAGGTCTTTGTTCTGAGAGTACCATCATTCACAA
>CAYYKC010000089.1:0-10504 GCA_964471605.1 uncultured Akkermansia sp.
CGCTGGGTGGAAACTTGGTGTTCATATTTTACAGAAAGAAGTATACACCAGCTTCAATTTGTCCATCATTGTCACATGTGTATATTTGGTCGAGCTGGTAATATTGATGGCGCTGCATCCATGCCGTGAACCTGGTTTAAGCTACTACTCACCCTTTATCAGGTGGAGCATTGTTGCAGCAGAGTCGCATGGTACTTGGGGAGAGTATCTGTTTGTCTGGGTAAAAAGCCTGCTGATGTCTTTCTTCTTTGGTAGCGGAGTTTGTATCACCCTGTGGTATTTGACGGCAGTGTGGGAAGCTCTATTGATTCTCTATGTCGTTTTGCGCTATTGCCCCAAACTGATATACAGCGTTCCCTTGCTGTTTGTTTTAACCTATTTATTGCGCTCTCATCCTGCCTTGGTCTTCCCGGACTCTCCTGATATGGCCCTTTACATGCGGTTATCAATTATTACGGCGTTGCCCTTTCTAAGCACAGGTTATTTAATTCACAAACACGAAGTGGCTTTACTACGTATCATCAATGTAAAGATCTGGCTGCCCATAGCTTTAGGTCTGTTACTAATCGAAAGCCAGATTCGTATTCATGTTTTTGCTTCTTACGGAAGATACTGTTTTTTAACTTATCCACTGGTCTGTTTGTTAATCCTCTCTTGCAAACAATATAGCCGTTTTTCTGTCCCTTTTTTGAATGTCATCGGCGAAAAGCACTCTGCCAATATTTACTACTTCCACATGATTATCTTGTTCATCCTGCGTGCACTCAAGATTCATATCCCCTATGTGGAAGCTATTGTGGTGTGGTTGTTGTGTATCCCGTTGTCCATCATCTTCAACAAAACGCTTGCTTGGTGTCATCATAAAAACTCCTCAAAAGCTACCACGTGATGCGTAAACCGAACAAACATGCTTTGCTGTTAGCGCATGGCGCACCTCGCCCGTGCATCATCCATTACGATACACAGTAATACATGAAACTCCAAGTTTGGCATTGAAGGCTATTGATGCCTATACACAGGCGATACTAGTTCAGCCAGCGCTTGCATCGATCTTCTCTGCACCGATTTCGTTTGCGTAAGCCTTTTCTCATACTCGTGTTGTACAAAAAACGCAAACAATCCTCAAGTTGAGGTTAAATCTCGTATTGTGACTATTGCGTCTCGCATCTCGTAGAATGTACCCGTTGCCGTGCGTGAGATGCTAGGTTTTACGATTACTATGAGCAGTGTGCACCCTTCCTGCTGAGGGGATGATTACAATTAACCGTTATCAACGTGCCAAGGTATATCGTATCTGGGGAATACCGTTTTGGGTGAAGCTGTACACTTACTCCGGTCGGCCTGTGACGTTGCGTATATTGTTGGCGCACCTCAAGGCGCGATTCGAAAGCCTGTTGGGCAGGAAATAGCGCGTGTCTTCTTCTCAGACCCGGCATAAATTGCTCCGGCGAGAGCGCAAACAAAGAAAAACAGGTAGCGACACTATTGTCTGAGTCGACGGATAACTGCTAAACTATCCGTATGAAGCAAACTCAGACAACAAGAGGAATATCATACGGGGCTCGATCATCGCAAGGCGAAGTCATATCATCTGCTGAAGATAAGCTGATATGCGAGACGAAACCCGGGAATACGAAACATTTCATCGCTCCTTCTGCAAGCGTACGTTTCAGCAGTCCCGATACCTGTGTAACAAAACAGGCCATTCGGATGCGACGGAATGGTTTATTAAAGGAAGCCGACTCCCTCTCATCGGAAGTAACGGAATTCACGGCGTTGGAATATCTGGAGTCCAGTGGAACGCAGTTCATCGAAACCCAAATAATAGTTGATTCGACATGGGGAGCAAAGGTTGAGTGGGAGCTGACTCATGTGTCGAACTATGCCAATGTGCTGAGCGTGACAAATACCGACCTTGGAGGACATATACTGAATGAGGGCGGGTTCTCCGTTCCGTACTGGAATGGTGTGGCGGCTAAGTTCCTTGCTGTATTTATGAGCAACGGGCTTATGGAATATACACTTGATGCAGATGCAAAAGCGGGAGGCAGGTATACATCTGAGCTGAATTTCTGCAACAGCGGATATATAAAATTGAATGCAGAAAGTCTCGGTGTTATTCCGGAAACAGTGCGGAGCTTTCCCTGCAACAATCCTATATTGTTCGGTTCATCCCGAAACGGTACGCCCCTTGGAACTGCGAGATTGACCGGAAAGATATTTCGTGTGCAGATCAGCAAAGGCTCAACTCTTAGAATGTATTTAGTCCCTGTGCTCAATGCAAATGGAGAACCGGGCATGTATGATCAGGTGAGCAAGCGCTTTTTCGGTAATCAAGGGACGGGAACTTTTGGCTATGCCCTCAAGGAACAGGGGCTTAGTGGTACCTATTCGATGCGAAAACGAAGTGATGTTCCTCCTTCCGGGGTATATGCCCGAATGGGGGTAGGGAACGCTCCGGAAGTTCTGGCTGATACGGAGGAGCGAAGCGGTGATGGCTGGAAGTGGTTCGCCAATACGGTAGAGGTGTATGAGTATTTCGGCATGATGCCTCAGGAAGAACTTTTAACGAAATAAGAGATGATGCATCAGGAGAAGAAAGAGAAAAGTGATGTGGTAGTACAGGCGGGTGACCTGTATTCGACGGATGCACAGACTTCATCCGGCTTCCGTCTCCGCGACGAGGTCGCAACGCCGAGACAAGATTCTGAGGCTTCGGACCTCCGAAACTACGGTTCTGTGGCTGCGAAAATTGCCGAGAAGGCTTTTGCGATGGCGAAGGAGTTGACGGCCTGGCGCAAGTGGGTCGCGATTGTCATCGGGACGTTGGCTGCGGGAGTGGCGGCGTGGCTGATGAACGGATGCACTACGGTGATACGATCGGATGCATTCGGAGTGACAGTGAGCCGGATTATCGTGTTACTAACGAACAAATGAAAGGGTGAACGCCGGGAGAATGAGCCGGTATAAACAACAGAAAGGGAAGTTCCGTAAAAGGAACTTCCCCTTTTGAGTAATTTTGTTGACGGCTGTATCAACCCTCGTAGAGCTCCTTGATGCGGCCGATGAGGGCGAATGCGTGGCTGACCATGGCTCGGGTTTCATTGAGCAGCGTCAGGTACAGGATGCCGTTGCGCATGCCGCTTTCGTCCTCTGCGTGGTGCATGAGGTGGCGGGTGATGCAGTCCGCAAAGTCGTCTCCCAGCTGGTCTGTGGTCTCCAGCATGGCGGTAATGCCCTCATAATTACCTGTTTTGAGCATATCGGTGAGGTTGGGGTAGAAGCGCCCGATTTTCTCGGTCAGGGCCAGCAGGTCCTTGCCCTGTGCTTCGTTGAGACCCTCGTGGTTGTTGTCGATGTGGTTGTAAGCGGCTTTCACGAGGGTGAGCAGGCGCTCACAGGTGTTGATGGAAATCTCCGTGATACGGAAGATGAGCTGCCCGCGGTCAGCCAGTTCCTTGGGAATGGTCGGCAGGGTGGGCAACACTTCGTTCTCGCGTATAAGCTCCAGGTCACGACGGAGTGAGCGCGTCTTTTTACGCAGACGCTTGAGGGCATCGCGGTCCTCTTCCAGCAGCGCCTTCACCATGGCCTTGTAGATACCGACCATGCGTCCCAGCCGCCCGGCGGCAGAGGCTCCAAACTCGTACACGGAGGCATCCTTGTTTACATCCAGCAGGCGGATTTCCTGCTTCTCGCTGCTACCGAGCACGGAGGATTTGATTAGAAGCGCGCCACCGATGACTACCATGATGACAATGCCCCAGAAGCCGCCGTATGCCATGGTGACAGCCACCAGGAACGAAGCCAGACAGGCACCGATGGCAGTGATGAACCAGCCGCCCACCACGGTGAGCACGCCGGTGATGCGGTACACGGCGGTATCTCGTCCCCAGGCGCGGTCTGCCAGGGATGAACCCATGGCCACCATGAAAGTGACATAGGTGGTGGAAAGGGGCAGCTTCATTGTGGTGGCCATGGAGATGAGCAGAGCAGCCACCGTCAGGTTGACGGAGCCGCGTACCTGGTCATACAGCGCACCGCTTTCCTCCTCCGGCGCCAGAGGAGTGAAGCGTTTGGAAACAAATTCCGCCACGGGTTTCGGGGTGATGGCGGCGACGAATCGGAAGGTGTTGAGCGTGTAGCGCACCATCACGCGGGCAGGGGAGCTGGAGCCGAAACGCTCCTTGCTGGTGTTGGAGGAGGAGAGCTTCAGCTCGGTCTCCGTCACCTTGCGGGCTTTCTTGGAGAAGAAGAGGGCTGCCACCATGATGAGACCGGCACCCACCAGATAGATGAGGTCTGCGGTCTGGGGCTGATTGAGTGCCCCCATCTTGAGCGTGGCAAGGTCGCCTCCGGCGGCCAGTGTCTCGTTGGCAATACCCATGGCTGACTTGGCAGCCATGAACACACCGATGAAGTTCACCAGGTCGTTGCCGGCGAAGGCAAGAGCCAACGCGCCGGTGCCTGCCAGCACGGTGAGACGCAGCGTGTTCACGCGGAAGAGGTATTGCAATACGGCGGCAAGGATGCTCCAGCCGATGAAGCAGCTGGGAAGCACCACGGCCATGTTGGCATCAATGTACTGCATGATATCCTTCGGCATGATGGTGCTGTCTTTCAGGCCTTTGAAAACGGCGAAGTAGGTGATGGCGGTGAATGCCATGCCGCACCACAGCGGGCCGATGTAGCGGAACGTGCGCTTGTAGTGGAAGCTGAACAGCAGGCGGGAAAGCCACATGACCGTCGTGCCGGTGGTAAAGGCAATGGCCACGGAGGCAAAGATACCGGTGACGATGCGGAACGCATTGCCGCTGTTGATATAGTCGCCGATGTTGTTGTCCGGGGAATTGCTGCTGCTGTACAGCGCCATACCCAGCGCTGAGCCCAGCAAGGCAAACACCAGCGCAATGGTGGTGGAGGTCGGAAGCCCCAGCGTGTTGTAGATATCCAGCAGAATGACGTTGGCAATCATCACCGCCAGAAACAGAATCATGACCTCGTGGAAGGTGAACTCCTGCGGCAGGAAAACGCCACTGCGGGCTACCTCCATCATGCCGCTGGAGAAAGAGGCCCCCACCAGCACGCCCACGGCGGCCACAGCCACCACGGCGTTGTAGGAAGCGGCGCGGCAGCCCAGCGAGGAGTTCAGGAAGTTACAGGCATCATTGCTCACGCCCACAATCAGCCCGAAGACCGACAGGAACATCAGCAATCCGTATATCACATAATAGATGGTGTCCATGTGTTTGAGTCACTCTATCATGAAGCCTGAGCGTTTTCAAGTATAATCGCTTTATTTCGGGCAGGAGTGTGCACTATTTTCGGAGTTTGCCGTTGCAAGTAGGATGAGGGGAAAAGAAAAACGCTCAGGAGTTTCTCCTGAGCGTTTTATGCTCGATGGGGGACTCGAACCCCCACGGCTCTCACCATTAGATCCTTAGTCTAACGCGTCTACCAGTTCCGCCAACCGAGCATCGGTTGCCACAGCGGGCACGGCCAGACTATACACGAATTACTCCGCAGATGCAAGCCTTTTTTTGTTGTTTTGTAAAAAAATATAGAAAAATCAGCGTTTGGAGCCTTGGTAAGAGCCCCGGGAGTCATAATAACGGGTTGTTCCGCCGGATTCGGATGCCGAGCTGCGGTAGGAACCGCGTGAGTCATAGTAGCGTGTCTCGCTCCCGGAGCGGGATGATGAGCCACGGAAGCTGCCGCGAGAATCGTAGTATCGAGTGTTGCCTCCGGATTCCGTGGAAGAACCCCGGTAGGAGCCACGGGCATCGTAATACCGGGTGGTGTTGCCGGATTTTTCTGCGGTGCCGACGTGTCGGCCGCCGGAGTCATAGTATTTGGTAGTGTTGCCGGAGGTGCGGGAACTGCCGTTGAAGCTGCCGCTCGGGCCGTAGAAATGCTGCCCGTAACAGGTGACAGCTGCAATAAGCGAAAGAACGAGGACGGTTTTCATGGGTGTTTACGGAATGGGGTGATTGACGGTTGCGTCCAGACTTCCTTCTGCCAGACGAATCTCCAGACGGTCGCCGGGCGAAAAATCTGTTGCCCGTCGGGCGAGCTTGCCCTCGGGGGTGCGGACATAGGCGAAACCTCTGTCGAGGGCATGCTGCGGACTGGCGGCGGACAGCCTGGCTTCCATGGTGTTCAGCTGAGCATCGGCGCGTTGCAGCCTTGCGGAAAAAATCCGCATGAGGGCTTGCTCTGTGGAGGTCAGGCGCTGCCGGACCGCCTCAATACCTCGCTGCACGATGCGGGGGGCGAGGTGCGCTTCTGCCGTGTTGAGATATTCGTGTGCCTGGCGGAGTCGCAGTTTCCCGGTGGCCGTGAGCTCCTCTGCCAGAATGTCGAGTTTCTGCTGGAAGGGGGGCAATATTTCCTGCGGACGGCTCAATTTTCCCTGAGCCGCTGCTTTCAGACGCAGTTTGGCCATTTGGAGACTTTGTTGCAGTCTGCGGCGCAGGTGTTGTTCCGTGCCGTTCAGGCGTGCCAGCAGCTCTGCGGCATCCGGGGTGGTCAACTCAATGGCGGCGGTGGGGGTGGGGGCCCGCAAGTCCGCAACAAAATCGGCTATGGTAAAATCTGTTTCGTGCCCGACGGCGGAGACCACGGGGATGGGGCAGGCGGCAATGGCCCGGGCCAGTATTTCTTCATTGAAACACCATAAATCCTCCATGGAGCCGCCGCCGCGCGCCAGTACCAGATAATCGACCCGGGGGAGTCCGAACTCTTCAGGATTACCCAGCCGGCGGACCGCTTCGGCCAGCCCGTGCTCGGCACCTTTTCCCTGCACCTGAACGGGGTAGAGCCAGACCTGCATCCACGGGGCGCGTTGCTCCAGACGGTGACGCATGTCCTGAATGACAGCACCCGCAGGAGAGGTGATGAGAGCCACGCTTTGCGGAAACGGGGGCAGGGGGCGTTTGCGGGAAGCATCGAATAAGCCCTCAGCCATGAGTCGTTGTTTTAACTCCTCAAACTGCTGTTGCAGGCTTCCTTTCCCGGCTTCCTTCACCCTGTCCACGATGAACTGAAGCGAGCCGCGCCCCTCCCAGACGGTGGCTTTGCCATACAGCTCCACCTGCATGCCTTCCCGCAGCTGTACTCGCGAAGCTCGCGCCCGGAACGCATACATGGCGCATTGCAGTTGTGCATGCGCGTCCTTGAGTGTGAAATAGATGTGGCCGCTGGCGGCGAGCTTGCAGGAGCCCACTTCCCCCACCACACATTGTTCCCCGACGTGGAGTTCTACCGTGTGTTTGAGTCGGGCTACCAGCTCTGTAACAGTCAGCGGCATCTTGCCCGTTTACTTTTTCGCGGCTCTTGCTTTCAGAATGGCCTCGTTGGGGTCTTCCCAAGCCGGGTCATAGCCCTTGGCATAGGTGAATAAATCGCGGTGGATGTATTCATAGTATGCCTCTTTTTCCTCATTGCTCAGGCCGTCCCAGATGCAGATATTGAGGGTGCGAGCCACCTTCTGCATCATTTTGAGGGTGAGCTGCCGTCCCTGTCGAGCTTTCTGCACCTGTTTGTGGGTGAGCTGCTCAATGGAGGAAGTGACTAAATCATGATTATCCAGCCCCCAGAGCTGCATGATGTCATCAATGCGCTGCGGGCCGTGGTTGCGTTCGTTTTCTTCGTTCATCTTTAAGGATATGTACTATTAGTTATCGGTGGGTAGTCCGGAGAAGTTTTATCCGCTTATCAATAGCCGGGGAGACGGCGCACATAGAACCCGCCGCAGGGCCGGCTCTTGGTGTACCAGCGGGGACCCACGCCACGGCCGCTGCCGGTAGTGTCGAAGCGAAGCCCTGCAATCATCATGAAAACGTGACCGCGCTTGGCGTACACGGTAATCCATTTGCCGAACCCGGGACGCCCCCAGCGCAGGAAGTAGCCGGAGACGGGCTGTCTGCCCTGTCGCAGCATGCCCGCCTCTCGCAGCACAAAAGCTACGCTTCCGGAGCAATCGTAGGCCGAATCATGGTGGCGTCCGTGTCCGCCACCGAGTCGATACGGACGTCCCACAATCTTGTTGGCCGCCATAATGGCTTTCTTGACCCGCTCCGGTGCGTGGCGGGGGATGGTAGCCCTGCCGCTGGGTAGCAGACGCGGGGTATAACCTGCTCTGTACACGTACTTGGGGGTGCGTGCGGAAGCACTCTGTCTGTAACGCTGCTGCTGGCATCCGGTGAGCAGCAGGACGAGAAGCAGGAGAAGAGATGTGAGATAGCGATACATGAAAACTTGTGTTCCTGTTCCATTCTACCATATCTCCCCCTGATTGCAAGAGATTATGATAAATGGAACATCAAAAAAATCCGCAGACCCCGATGCGGAGTCTGCGGATGGGAAAATGTGCCGCGTCCCGGGGCTTACACAACGCCCTGGTCAATCATGGCATCGGCCACCTTCACGAAGCCGGCGATGTTGGCTCCGGCTACGTAGTTGGTGAAGTCGCCCTGACTGTCGGCAGAGAACTCGCGGGCGTGGTTGTAAGCGTTTTCGTGGATGTTCTTCATGATGTTGAAGAGCTTGGTGTCCACTTCCTCGCTGCTCCAGCTCAGGCGCATGCTGTTCTGGGACATCTCCAGACCGGAGGTCGCCACGCCGCCGGCATTGGCAGCCTTGGCAGGACCATAGAGAATCTTCGCCTCCAGGTAGGCGTTGATGCCGTCCAGATCAGTCGGCATGTTAGCACCCTCGGCCACGAGCTTACAGCCGTTTTTGATGAGAGTGGCAGCCTCTGCTCCGTTGATTTCGTTCTGCGTGGCGCAGGGGAAAGCGCAGTCGCAGGGAACACTCCAAGGGCGCTGCCCCTCGAAGAACTGCACGCCGGGGAAGGCTTTGGCGTATTCCTGGATACGGCCGCGGCGAACATTCTTCAGCTCCATAATCCAGGCAAGCTTCTCGGCATTGATGCCCTCAGGGTCGAAGACGAAGCCGTTGGAGTCGGACATGGTTACGACTTTAGCGCCCAGCTGGTTGAGTTTCTCCACAAGGTACTGAGCCACGTTGCCGGACCCGGAGACGACACACACCTTGCCGGCGAGGTCATCATTGCGGGTGGCCAGCATGTTCTGGGCAAAGTAGACGCAGCCGTAGCCGGTGGCCTCCGGGCGGATGAGAGAGCCGCCCCAGTTGAGCTTCTTGCCGGTCAGCACACCGGTGAACTCGTTGCGCAGGCGCTTATACTGACCGAAGAGGTAGCCGATTTCGCGACCGCCTACGCCGATATCGCCGGCGGGTACGTCTGTATCCGGGCCGATGTGGCGCTGGAGTTCGGTCATGAAGCTCTGGCAGAAGGCCATCACCTCGCGGTCACTCTTGCCTTTGGGGTCAAAGTCAGCACCGCCCTTGCCGCCGCCCATGGGGAGGGTTGTCAGAGAGTTCTTGAAAACCTGCTCGAAGCCGAGGAACTTCAGAATGCCGAGGTTGACGGAGGGGTGGAAGCGAAGACCGCCCTTGTACGGCCCGATGGCACTGTTAAATTCCACGCGATAACCGCGGTTTATCTGAATCTTGCCTTTATCATCCACCCATGGCACACGGAAGATGATGGTGCGCTCCGGTTCAACGATGCGCTCAAGAATACAATTGTCTTCGTACTTCTTATTGGAAGTAAGTACGGGGGTGATGGTGGAAATCACCTCTTGCACGGCCTGAAGGAACTCGGGCTCGGCTGCGTTTTTAGCGCGAACCTGTTCCAATACACGCGTAGTATAATCTGACATAGTGGTGTGTTGCGGCTGGGTTCCGCAGACGCATCTTTTCGCACGTCGGCGGTCAGGCGCGGGCGTATTATAGCAGGTTTTTTCGGCATGAAAAGCCTTTTTTTGAGAAAAAGTTGCTAATTGTTGTAAATGGTATAGTTGCAGGAAGTTGTTATGAGGAATTCGAATTGTTGTTCGGAGTGGAAAAGATGCAAATTGTCGGTGCCGGAGGATTAATCCCTTGACACAGGTGGAGCACAGGAGTATGATGCGCGCGCTCAAGCGTTATGTATAAACTGGCTTTATCCATCGGTATGCTTTGCATCAGCAATCTGTTCATGACCTTCGCCTGGTATGGTTTTCTGAAGAAACCGGGGGAGGGGACAGACCTTGCGTGGTGGAAGCTGGTGCTGTTGAGCTGGGGGGTGGCCTTTTTTGAGTACTGTTTCATGGTGCCTGCGAACCATATCGGGCGCTCCGTGGGGCTCTCTCTGGCGCAGCTCAAGATTATGCAGGAGGCTATCACGCTGTGCATCTTTGTGCCTTTCATGCTGTTCTACATGGGGGAGCAGTGGAAGTGGGATTACCTCTGGGCGCTGCTCTGTGTGATGGGGGCGGTGTATTTCGTGAACCGGGAGGCCCTGCTGGTGTCCTGATGGTTTCAATCCGTAATGATGGAAGGTTGTTTTGTGTTCGTTCCGCTTTCTGTTGGGAGAAAAAGCAGAACCTGACTCGTAGCGGATTAGTGAGCAGCTTATCTATCGCATTTCAAATGCGAT
>CAYYKC010000090.1:0-10312 GCA_964471605.1 uncultured Akkermansia sp.
CGGAGACTTTTTGGGAGACTTTTGGGCGTTGCTTTTGTTTTTACACTTTTCAGGCTTTTTTTTGTGGCCGCCAGGGCTGAAAAAGGGCTTGCGGAGGGGGGAAATTTATGGTTAGATAGGGGGCGTACCTGTGTGCCTGTCTGCACGCGGGAGAACACCCGGGAGGCGGCGGGATGCCGCAGGAAATAGATGGGGAAGACGGTGAGAATCCGTCGCTGTGCCGCAACCGTGTTGCAGTCGTCGAAGAGGGCTGCTGAGTCGGAATGCCAGCCCGGGGAGTTCGCCTGACCAATGGGGTGGCGATGCACTGCCCCGCGTCCCGGCCAATACCATGATACAAGAAAACCATGCGCCCGGAGAGGGTGCTTTCCGAACGATTGTGCCTGTCCTCTTGCTGGCAGGTGTGTGTCCCGTTGCTCCCGCAGCGGATGAAGTGAGCGCAGAACTGCCCGCCATCACGGTGTCGGCGCATGTCGGCAATGCCCTGGCCTACGACCGCACCGGCGTATCCGTCACGGTGATGGATATCCCCGAGCTGAATAAGGAGGGAATCTACACCGCTGCCGCCGCGCTGACCACCGTGCCCGGTGTCTACAGCCTGAGCGGCGGGGGAGAGAACCAGCGCGGCAACATCTGCAACGTGGTCATCCGCGGTCTGAGCAGCGGCGACAGCTTCATGCCGATGATTGACGGTATGCGGCTCTCCGGGCTTTCCGGCAGCGGGATTCTGAGCTGCAATGTCATGGCGCGAGAGAATCTCTTTGATCTGGGCACGCTGGAGGTGCTGCGCGGGGCGCAGGGCGCGACCTACGGCGGCACCTCCATGGCGGGTGTCATCTACATGGAAACTCCGAAAGGCAGCAGCGACAAGCCCGCCGTCTCCATCTTCAACGAAGGCGGCAGCCACGATTCCTACACCGGCAATGTCACCACTCAGGGGGAACGGGACGGTCTCGCCTGGTTCCTTTCCTCCACCTATGAGCATACCAACAACGATATCACCCTGGCAGACGGGCGCAAGTTGCCGGGCAAACACGCCGGGCGCTATGAAAACGTTGCTCAGGCGCTGCGGCTGGATTATCAGGTGAACGAGGAGGCCACGTTGACCACCACCTACCGCCGGGAGGATGCCTCCTATCACTACGGAGCGCTCTACGGAGTCACCCCCTACACCTTCCGCACCAATCTGGTGACGGCAAAAGGAGAGGTGAAGCTCAGCCATGCCTGGACAAGCAGCCTGATGGCGGGATACTACGGCTCCGACTATATGCTGGGGCACGGCTGGTACTCGGATCTGCGGAATGTGCAGGTGGAATGGCGCAACGCCTACCGCTGGAATAAAAACAACACGACCACGGCGGGATTTTCCTGGATTCGCAACCAATACGATGTTTCAAGCGTGTACGAGACATCCGATCGCAACACCAACAGCAATCTGGACAATACCTACGGGCTCTTTGCGGAGCATCACTACCGCCCCGCCGACGGCTGGGATAATTCTCTGGCTCTCCGGCTGGATCGCAGCAGCAACTTTGACAGCCTGCTGAATGCGCGACTGTCAAGCTCCTACCGCTTCAATCAACAGAGGACGCGCCTGTTCAGCTCTGTCGGGCAGAGCTACCGCGCTCCCAGTTCCTTCCAGCACAGCAACAGCGTCTACTACGGCGCCGATTACGGCTACGGGCCTACCCTCTATCGTGGTAATCCGAATATAGAATGCGCCACGGCCGTATCAGTCGATGCCGGCGTGGAGCATGAGTTCATCCTCGGGCATAGTCTCAGCGTCACGCTCTTCCTCACCCGCCTGGAGGATGCCATAGAGACCGTCTTCGCCGGAGACGGCTACACCTACCGCAACGCAGCCGGACACCAAACCGCACAGGGGGTGGAAATCGCCCTCACCGGCGGTTGGAATGATGCCTGGGACACCGGCTACAAGCTGGCCTGCACCCTCACCTCACCGAAGACATCCGATGACCGTCAGATTCCCGCCTCCGCGCGGCAGGTCTGGTCGGGCGACCTCCACACCACGCCGATGGAGGGGCTGACCACCGGTATCGGTCTGACAGCCGCTGCCGGACGCAGTAATTTTGAGGGGAATCCCGTGGCAACAAAGCTGGATGCCTACTATTCCCTGCGATGGTATGCCCGGTACGAGGTGAATGAGCATCTGACCCTGCATGCCCGCGTGGAAAACCTCACCAATCAGAAATACGTCATCGAAAGCGCCTGGGACAGCGCCGCAAACTCCTTCATCAGCGCCGGTATCTCCCTCCACGGCGGCTGCACCATCTCGTTCTGATGAAAAAAAAGTGGCTCATCGGGGGAGCGTTGTTGCTCCTGCTGCTCTCGGGGGCAGCATGGTGGGCCACGCACCGCCCTGCCCCGCCACCGCAGGCGGCAGAGCACATCTCTGCCCCGGCAGCCTACCCCGCCGACATGTGGGATCGAGCAGCGCGGGTAACGGGATTCCGGCTGTGCTGCGGGGGTGAGCCCCCCGCCGGGCTGAGCTGGCAGGACGGCATGCAGGAGCCGGAAATTGGTGACCCTGCCGCCCGGAAAGGCGGGCGGCTGCGCCGCAGTAACGTGGGGCCTTATCCCGCCAACTTCCTGGCTTTCGGCAGCCCGCAGCCGCAGTTTTTCCACTACAATTTCTTCACCGCCATCGAGGTACCGCTCGTGCGGCGACATCCCGTCACGGGCAACGAAATTCCCGGGACGGCGAGTCAATGGTCAGTCGCCGGGCGCACCGTCAGATTCCGGCTGGATGCCGCTGCGACCTACTCCAATGGGCGGCCCGTTCGGGCGGCCGACTATGCTCTGGGGGCACTGCTGCGGGCGGAATCGGGCTGCGCGGATGCGCTCTCCGCTGCTGTGGAGGAAGTACGCGTGGAGGGTAAGGAATGCCTCGCCGTCACGCTGCGGGAGTCCACCCTGCAGCCCGTGTTGACCGCCGCCGCCCTGCTCCATGCCGCCGAACCGGGATTCTACGCCGAATTCGGCAGCGACTACCGGAAGCGCTACGCCCACCGCATCCCCCCCGGCACCGGCGGTTACACCGTCGGCAGGACAGAGCGGGGACGCATGGTGGAGCTGGTGCGGGTGCGCGACTGGTGGGCAAGGGATAGGAAATACTACCGCTACAGCTGCAATGCCGATGCCGTGGAACACCACTTCCCCACGGATGAGGAGCAAGCCTGGGAGCTCCTCATGAGGGGACGGCTGGACATGCTGCAAACGCGCAACATCACCGCCTGGCACCAACACGCTGAAACAGCCCCGCCTCCGTTGCAGCGCCATATTTTCCGCGCGGAATACCCTCTGCCGCCCTATGGCATTGCCTTCAACACCCGCACGCTGTCCTGTCCGCATCTTCGCCTCGGGCTCATGCACGCCATGGACATGGATCGTGCCGTGCAGATTATCTTCCGGGGCGAGGGTGAGCGGCTGCACACCTTTGCTTCCGGCTACGGCGAGCTGAGCCCCACCGGAACACCCTGCCACCGCTTTGACCCGCAGGCGGCCCGCGCGGCCTTTGCCCGCGCCGGGTACACCGTTCAGGGGGCGGACGGCATTCTGCGGCGAGAGGACGGCACGCGACTGAGTATCCGTCTGACCTACACCCCGCACGACAAAATCAGCACGCTGGTCAGCATTCTGGTGCAGAGCGCCGCCGTCTGCGGCGCGGAAATTGTGCCGGATGCCGTACCGTGGCAGACCGCCCAGCGAAAGGAGGATGAGCAGCGACACCAGCTCCTCTTCTGGGCAGCCATGCCGGGGGAACCGTTCCCGGATTACAGGCGATTCTTCGGGACCGGAGCGGCGGGGACGGATGCGCCGTTCGGCGTGGATGATGCCGCGCTGAATGCCGCCATGGATGCCTGTGAGCAGGCTCGCACCCGCAGTGAGCTGTCCCGGGCCATCGCAGCGGCAGATGCCCGCATTGCGGAGCTGTGCATCTGGCTGCCGGGATGGAAAGAAAACGTCGTGCGGCTCATCTGCCACCCGCACGTTCGTTTCCCGGATTGCGAGGCCTGCCGATTCTCCACCCCGACCCCCTATGAAGTGGAGGATGCACACCTGTACTGGATTGATACCACCCCCGAGCCATGAGTCGTTTCACCCGCTTCAGCCGCATTTCCCCGGCGCAGCTGCACCGCCGCCGCGAGCGCACGGCGTGGTGCAGCTGCGGGCTCACCGGCGTGCTTCTGGTGGTATCAGCCAGCCTGCTGTTGCAGCAGGTGCGGCTCGTCATCGGCAGTTGCACCACCCATTTCCACGGCATCGCTTACACCGAGCCGGAATCATGCCGCCCCATGCAGGAGATGCTCACCAGCCGCAGCACCCCCCCGACCCCGGAGCCGCAACCGCTCATCCCGCAGCCCCTGCCGCCGGAGTTTATCTTCCCCGATATGGCGATAGAACCGATAGCTCACACGGATGAAGCTCTCCCCTGCGAAGATCCGGGAGACGGCATCCCGTTTCTGCCCGAAAGCAGAAAGAGCGCCGCCCCCCGCACCGCTGTGGAATCGTCTGCACCGGTCAAAACGACAGCCGCAGCTCCGCTGAAAACACCGCATCCCCCCTACCCGCCCCGCATGCGCCAGCGCCGCATGGAAGGTGATGTGGGTATCTGCATCCACATCGATGCAGCGGGGATTCCCACGGCGGTGGATATCCTCACTGAGGTTCACCCGGATTTTGCCGAACACACCCGCCGCTGGATTCTGCGGCACTGGCGCTTCCTCGCCGCACAACAAGGTACCGTCGCCATTGCCTCCACCCTGCGGACAAGCATCCGCTACCGTCTCCATTGATAATCGCGAAAAAGCCGATTCCCCCAACATGCAGTTTGCACAAACTCAGCATCGACTTGAATAAACACAACATGAGCTTGCACGGGGGGGCTGAATCTGCTAGAATACGCGCCATCAGTTATGGTTACCACCGAATATCCTTATGGGGAAGAGTTTCCCGTCATCCGCATAGATACCCCCCTCTGCACTGCAGAAATTTCCGTCTACGGCGCACATGTGCTGAGCTGGGCGCCCAAGGGGCAGATGCCTGTCATCTACATGAGCCCGAAAGCCGTTTTCAGGAAAGGCAAGGCACTGCGCGGCGGTATCCCGCTGTGCTGGCCGTGGTTCGGCAAAAACACGGAGGATGCCTCCCTGCCCGCACATGGCGTGGCACGCACCGCCATGTGGCAGGTGGCTCATTGTGAAGAGGCCGAGGACGGCAAGGTACACCTGCTGATGGCACTGCCGCCCACGCAGGAGATGATGCCCAGCGGAGCCATTGCCATGGAGGTGGGCGACGAGCTGACCCTGAGTCTCATGACGATGGATGTACCGCGCTCCATGCCTTTCTCCGCTGCCATGCATACCTATTTTGCGGTGAGCGATTATGAAACGGTGGCTGTCACCGGGCTGGAGGAAACTGCTTTCACGGAGTTTGCGGACGATGCCGTAACGCACCCGGAAGACCCGCTGATTCCGCTGGGCCACATCGACCGCATTTACTATCCCGTGCAGGAGAATCAGGAAATCACCATCCACGATCCCGCCTGGCAGCGCAGCATCCGCATCTGCCGCGCCGGTTCCGGCTCCTGCGTGGTCTGGAATCCCGGTGCCGCCCTTGCTGCCGGCATGGGTGACCTGGGCGAAGGGAATGAGAGGGGCTTTCTGGCAGTAGAAACCTCCGTGGTACCGGCGGAAAACATCATGCTGCGCTGCGGGGAAAAGCACGAGCTGACCACACGCATTCAGGTCATTCGAATTGACTGAGAAAAAAAAGACATCCCATGTCGTTGCTGCGTAAAGCATTCCGTCTGTGTGCCTGTCTCCTGCTCCTGTGCGCGGGTATTATTGCCTCCGTGGAACTGTGGACGGGCATGCACGCAGCCGGGCATTGCCACGACAGCGTGAGCGACTGCGGGCGTAACCGCGTGGCGGTGGTGCTGGGCTGCAGCAAGTATTTTTCCTCCGGCAAACCCAATTCATACTTTCGCGGCCGCATGGAGGCAGCCGCCGCGCTGTGGAAGAGCGGCAGAATTCGCGGCATCATCGTTTCCGGTGATAACAGCGACCGATATTACAACGAACCGAAAGATATGCGGGCGGCGCTGGTGAAGCTGGGCGTGCCGGATGAGAAAATCGTATCTGACTTTGCCGGGCTGCGTACCTATGACTCCGTTGTCCGCACCGCCCGCATCTTCAACGCCGGGGCGGTCACCTTCATCAGCCAGCCGGACCACGTCGCGAGGGCGGTGGCCATAGCCCGCGGGCTCGGAATGGATGCCGAAGGTCTGAATGCACCCCTGCCCCCCGTCACCCGCCGGACGCGTTTCACCCAATTTCTGCGCGAACGCGCCGCGCGACTGGCCATGGCGGTGGATCTCATTGCCCACCGAGCCCCTGCCCATCTGGGCAAGAAACAACACCTTCCTTTCTGACCTCTCTCATGTTCACGCTCATCTCCTGTACCGCAATGGCCGGGGTGGCCGAATGGATTTGCTGCCCGGGCGAGAAAAACAGCCTGCTCTACGATGCGCTGGCCGCCTGCCCGGTGGTGCACCGCTGGGCCATGGCAGATGATCGCAGCGCCGCTTTCTTTGCGCTGGGACGGGTGCAGGCCACGGCACGCCCCGTGGTGGTGGTCGCCGGCGACGGCACCGCCGCTGCAGCCATGATGCCTGCCGTGGCGGCAGCCTATTACCAGCGCCGCCCCCTCGTGGTGTTGACGGTGGATGATACGGTGGATGTCGGCGGCACCGGTGCGCCCCTATCCATGGAACAGGAAGGGATTTTCGGCAACTTTGCCCCGACGGTGGAGCTTAACCTCCCCTGCCCGGTTTCTGACCTGCCGGATTTATCTGCCCTGCTGGCAGAGGGCTTCCCGATTCATCTGCGTGTACGCGCCGATGCCGCGGCCGAACCGCGCGGCATGGATTTCAGCGCTCTGGAGGTGGGAGAAGCCCCGGCGACACCCGCGTTCCGAGGCTCGCTGGTGGCGCTGTCGCAGATGCTGCGCTTCCGCGCCGTCGAGGGGCTGGTGATGATGATTGGCGCTCTCGAGCCCACGGAACAGGAACCCGTGCTCTGGCTGGCGCAGACGCTGCGAGTACCCGTCGTGGCAGAAGCGGCAAGCGGACTGCGGGAGGAGCTGGCCTCTCAGTTACTTCACGGTGCAGATGAGCTGCTGATGCAGTACCCGCCGCGCTATGTTCTGCGCGTGGGGGATGTCCCCACCGGGCGTTTCTGGAGTGCGCTGGAAGACTTGCCGGAAACAGAGGTCTTTTCCATCACCCGCACCGGATTCTCCGGGCTCTGCCGCAAGAGCACAGTCATTGAAGGCGAACCGGAGCAGATTATGAAAGCACTGGGCGATATCCCCCATGTGGGCGATACAGAGCGACTGCTGAGCCGCAGCCGCCACACAGCAGGACGCGATGAGGAGCGACTGCTGGCCCACCCCGAATCCGCTGCCGCCCTGGTGCGAGCCCTTTCCATCCACGCCGCACTGGGCGATGTCATCTGTCTGGGCAGCCCGACTGTCACCGAGCTCTGGAACCGCTACGCCCAAAGCCATGTGCCGACCCTCTACCTGCGCGACCTCTGCCCATCCGGCGCGGATGGCACGGTTGCCGCCTTTCTGGGAAATGCGGCAGACGCAGCCACCGCTTTCTGCCTGGTGGGTGATTTGACCCTGCTGCGGGATTTGCATGCAGGGGCTGTCGTCCCTCAGCTTCCCCCCGGCAAGCGCATTATCGCCGTGCTCAACAATGAGGGCGCGCAAGGGGCTGCCTACGCCGCCGGAAATGATGAGGAATTACGCCGACTGCTGGTTCAGCCTCCCGTTTTCGACGTGGAAAATGTGGCCCGGTTGTGGGGGGCTGAATACTACCGCATCCGCAGCGAAGCCGACCTGGAAGTGCTCGACTCCCTGGATGAGCAGGCGCTCGTCCTGCTGGAAATCATCCCTGAGGGAGCCTGATACCGGCGTATCAGCGACAAGAGGAATCCGCCCCAATCAGCAGCGGCACAAGCCTTTTTGTCCACATCGCATTTATAATGCGATGTCAAGCCGAAAGGAGATAAAATTCTGAAAAAAAAGCATTTGCAAATGCATTTTTGAAAGCTGAACAGTACAAAGTGAGCAGGTCATTATTCGTTGTTGCTTGAAAACACAGCCTTGCGGAGTTATCGCATTATAAATGCGATACCCTCACCCCGCAAGGCGATTTTCAATCACTTCCATCATTTCAAGCACTTAAACAACGAACAACATGAAGACAAGACTACCGAAAGTACTACTGAGCATTCTTCTTGTGTCCCTCGCAACAACGGCGCAGGCCACAGACTATAACGTCGGGGTTCACACCGGCAAAAACAATCTGCCCAGCTCATCGTCCAACTACTGGACGTATACGGAAGATGATCTCACCCTCACCGGCACAGACAGACTGGGCTACATATCCGACGATAGCCTGATAACGAATCTGGGCAAGGAACAGTGGAATGCAAGTTTGGGAAAATGGACTCAAGCCTCATCCGGTACTGTAACCAAGAATGTCAAAATCAACGGCACTCTGACCATTGAGGGGGGTGCACAGGTAGTACTCGGCGGTCAATACAAAACGGCTACAGACAGCTTCGGTGTCACTAGTGTGGACGAATACACGGGCATCATTGCAAATAAAGTGGTTGTGAACGGCATCGATGGAAAAACCAGTCTCTCTTCTTGGAATGCTTCCGTGAATGTATTGGAAATCAATAGTGGTGATGTAATGCTGCACGATAAGGTACAATCCGGCAACAATCATTTTGTCTACGAGGACAAGGATTCCAAGCAGGTACGCATCAAGCAGGCGCTCAACATTAACGGCGGCAACACGGTCATCAACCTCAACCAGCTGGATGCAAACAACGGAGCAGATGATACCCATATTTTCACCAGCTTTGGTGCCATCAACTTCACCAATCCCCAATACGTTTTGGGTAGTCTCTCCGATGCTGACAGTGCAGAAATCGCCAAATCTCAAATAACACAAACCGATGGCAAGCTGACAATTAACGGTAAAACTGCGTCCGTTGGAGGTCTGAACATCAACCAGAGCGGTGGCACCATGAACATCTCGACCGATGGTAACAGGTATCATTCCTGGCACATTCTCTCAGACTACGGAGACAGCACCATTACCCAATCCGGCGATGCGGTGCTGAATATCGGCGGTATCAAAGCCTACAATTCCAAGTACGATTCAGTACTGGAGCTTTTACTGGAAAAAGGGGTTTCCTATGACCCGAATTCCGGCGAGCTGAGCAGCGACGGAAAAACCGTGGAAATCAATCCCTCCATCTCCATCAACCAGACAGGCAGCGGCTCTATCAATATCGTTAAAGGTATTGATTTCACCAATCAGAAAACAGGCGATGCTTCCTCTGAAATAAGCGAAATCAAGCAGAGCGGCAGCGGCAGCATCAATATGAACGGCACCTACTCCGGCGTTACATTCGACGTGGAGCAGAGCGGCAGCGGCAACATCAATCTGAACTCCTCCATGTCGCTGAATGAGGTGAAGCTGAGCGACGAGAACGGTACAGGCGGCAAGCTGAATATCGCAGAAGGTGCCGTTGTCACCGTCAACAGCATCACCATTGACGGCGGCAAAATCGTGAACAACGGCACCATCAATGGCGTTGTTTCCATGGCTCTGCGCTCTGCCGGCGACACCATCAACATCACCGATGGAGAGCTGGTAAACAGCGGCACCATCAATGCCGCCATCAACATGACCGGCGGCTCTCTGGTGGCAGAGGAAGGCAGCACCATCGCCGGGCTCACGGCTACGGGTGGCGACATCAATGTGGAGGGTGATATCACCATGTCCGGCGATCTGGTACTGGGTGGCGATGCCGAGCTCTTCTTCGCGGATGCAGAGACCACCATCGATCTGGGTGAATACGACGCCTACTTCAACGGCGGCACCATCGCCCTGACACTGGGGGATACCGATATCTCCGAGGTGGTGCTCTTCACCAATGCCTCGGGGACAGACTACTCCGGCTATACGGTAACGCTGAAAGATGCTGAGGGCAAGACCACCGGATCTGCGATGCTGGAATACCATGAAGACGGCAGCGTGACGCTGGCCGCTGCCGCCGTTCCGGAGCCGACCTCAACAACGCTGAGCCTGCTGGCACTGGCCGGTCTGGCTGCTCGTCGTCGCAGAAAATAAGGTTCTGAACAATTATCGATCGAGTAGGGGGACTTTCGTCCCCCTCTCACACCACCGTACGTGCGAATTACC
>CAYYKC010000091.1:0-10093 GCA_964471605.1 uncultured Akkermansia sp.
AGAAAGCACAAGACCTCACGTTTCTACTACCAGCAGATTTGAAACAGACCCATTTCCCGGTCGGGTTATTGTTTTCGGCTTGCGGGAGGGTTGAAAAGCTGATAGAATCGAGCCATGAAGACGCCTGTTATGTTTTCTGCGATAAGTGTGCTTGCTTTGGCTTCTGTGGTCAGCGGAGCCTGTCCGGAGCATTTTTCGGAAGCAGCCAAGGCACGTCTGGCTGACAGCGTGGAGCTGGAAAAGCCGGCAAATAAGCTCAATGTAATCTATTTTACGGGCAATGACAACGAACCGATTGCGGATTATCAGCGCCGCATTAGTGAGTTACTGCTCTATCTGCAGCAGTTCTACGCAAAAGAAATGGATCGCAACGGCTACGGCAAGCGCGCATTCGGGCTGAATATGCTGCCCAACGGAGAGGTGGATATCATCCTCATCCGCGGCAGAAAGGGACACAAGGAGTACAGCTATGGTTCCGGGCACAACGCCTGTCTGGAAGAGGTGAATGCCTATTTCGAGGCTCATCCCGACAAGAAGTTCAGCCACCACACCTTCGTTATCATGCCCACGCACTATGACGAGGAGTACAGCAACAGCAATCCCGGCGGTGTGCCGTTCTACGGTCTGGGCCGCAACTGCTTTGCGCTGGACTACCCGGATTTCGATATCAAATATCTGGGTATGGATACGCCGCAGGGCAGACTTCTCACCAAGTGGTACGGCGGTTTTGCGCACGAACTCGGGCACGGCCTCAACCTCCCCCACAATGACGGACCCACCGGCATGAATGCCGAATGGGGCACCCCGCTGATGGGCAGCGGTAATTACACTTTCGGGCTCAAGCCCACCTATCTGACCCCTTCTTCATGCAGTATTCTGGATAGCTCGGAGACTTTCGCCGTTGCAGGAAAAGCGCCGCAATTCTACCCGGAAAATGCCGTTGAGCCCACGGTCGAGGGGCTCAGCATCGTATATGATGGCGAGGCCCTGAACCTGACGCTGAGCTGTGAAGCAGAGTTCTGCGTGAATGCCTACATTCAGGATCCGGAATACACCGTCAATCGCGACTATGATGCCATTGCTTTCCTGATGGCACGCGAACTTGACGGCAAGGGTCGGCAGACATGCAGCGCCCGCATCCCCCTCAGCGAGTTGCAGAAGCTGAAGAATGTTCGCAACGGCGAACAGGCCATTGACCTGCTCTTCGGCAAACCCGATGGCTCCCGCTTCCGCACGCGCATCGTCTTCAGCTGGGATTCACTCAAGCCCGGTGACTCCGTCCCCGTTGCTGAACTGAAGTTCTGGCAGGGGTATTGATTCTTCTTTCTTCTTATTCACGACAGAGCGGGCTCATGCTTTCAGATGTGCATGAGCCCGCTCTCTGTTGCAGAGTATACGAAAAAAATCAATTCAGCTCGGCGGCAGCCTTTTCGTGATTGAGCTCAGCCGCCTTGCGAAGCCACGCCTCAGCTTCCTGCACGGAAACTTCCACCCCCAATCCCTGCTTGTAGCACATGCCCAGCGTATACATGGCATCGGCATTACCGGCTTCTGCCCCCTTGCGGCACCAGCTGATGAATTGTGCCACATCCGGTTCCACGCCGAAACCGTTCACATAGCAACGCGCAAGGTTAAAACAGGCGGTGGCATTCCCCTGCTCCGCAGATTTGCGATACATCTCGACCGCCGCTGCAGCATCAGAGGTAATCCCCTCGCCGGACTCCAGACAGAGCCCCAGATTGCACTGTGCCACGGCATCTCCGCCTTCCGCTGCAAACTGCAGGGACTTCACCTCCTCGGTCACCTCTGCCACGGCAGGTTCCGCAGGGGGCTGTTCCGCAGGAGCTGCCGATTCAGGCTGAGGCACAGGCTCCGCAGCTGCGGGAGCTGTCGGCGTGGGTGTACCCTCTTTCTCCGGGGACAGCCATGCCATCAAAGCTTCCTTGTTATAGTGCGCGGCAATTCCCAGCGCAAGCAGAACACAAAAGACGAACACTAATTTTTTCATATCCGGAGAAAGCTATGGAGGAGCATCGTCATTTTACCTGTTACGACATGAATTGTCAATGCAACCATGCATAATAATCAGGAAAAGTTGATTTTTTTGTTGCAGAAATCAGTTCACAATCCCCAACGGCGGAGTGTGAAGCCAGTCTCCGCGCGTAAAATCGGGAAAATGCTGCGGAGCACCGCCCTGCGAGACCGACATTTCTGAAAGCGGGCCGACCGCAGACCAGAAAGCTCCCTCGTACACATTCTGGTCAAGCGGTTCCCCGCGATGCAAGCACTCAATCACACGGCTGAGCATAATGAAGTCCATTCCTCCGTTGCGCGCCATCTCATCGCCCAGGCGGGCATAGAGCGGATGCTCATAGCGGGCAAAGAGGTCGGCTTCTGCTTCTGCGCCCATATACCACTGGCAGCAATCCTCGCCGCTGAAACCGCCGCAGGAATCATCTGCCGGAGCGGGAGGCGGGCTGAGGTGCTCACCTGCCACACGGGTGGGGAATCCGGCCAGCACACCCAGCGTACCGGCAATCATATTCTTACGATTGTACGGGCGCGGGGTCGTCTCGTCCCATTGCACCAGAATAGTGCGCCCGGCGCGGGTGCGGATGATGCTGGTATTGACATCGCCGCAGCGGAAATCCAGATTCTGCCAGGGATGATCCTCCGGCAATTCCCTCTGCACAAAGGCGGCACGCCCCAGAGAAAGGCTGCTCATGGACACGATGCTGTCGAAGGTATCCTCCGTGCGGGCCAGACTCATGTATTGCGCCACGGGGCCAAGTCCGTGGGTGGGATAGAGATTACCGTTACGGGCGGCGAAATGGCTGGTGCGCCAGATATTGCCCGCAGCGGCATCGCTGAGCATACGGCTGCGTAAATCGTGAATGTAAGCAGCCTCTGCATGAACCGTCTCACCCACCAATCCCTGGCGAACCATGTTCAGGAACATGAGCTCCACGCGCCCGTAGTTCACATTTTCGAGCATCATGCAATGGCGATGGGTGCGTTCGGAGGCATCGACAATCTGCCAGAGCCCCTCAATCGTGGTCGCCAGCGGCACCTCCACGAAAGCATGGGCGCCATGCTCCATGCAGGCCACCGCCATGGCGGCATGCGTTTCCCAGGACGTATTGATAAAAACGGCATCAGGCGTCAGCTCATCGAGCATCTGTAGATAATCATCAAACACCGCAGGCCGAAGCCCACAGCGTTTTTCCAGTTCAGCAGCCACGTCATGAGCCGCAGCCGTCTGCAAATCACACAGTCCCACCACAGAACAATGCGGAATGGAAGCAAATTGAAGCGTCTGAGGAATCCCTCGCTCGCTCAGTCCGATAATGGCCACTCTCACCAGCTCAATGGGTTCAGCAGCATAGTTTCCCATGTAAATGGAACCGTCCGGTCGCAAAGCGACGGATTCCCCCTCTGCGAGCGGATTCGTATTTTTCTCGTGAATGAACTGTGCCACCTTGGCCGTGGCCTGTTGTTGTTCCTCCATCATGGTTCGAGCGGATTCGTTCATAGATACGCCGCGTTCGCGCGTCATTCTATCACCCTTTTCTGTCTGCGTGAAGCAGATTTTTCAGATATATCGTCACCGTTCTCGGATTTTTGCCGTTTTTTATTGCGGATTCGGTGTTGATGTGGATTATATAAGGTAGAGAGTCATGAGAACAATCATTTTCACACTGCTGAGCATCATCGGGTGGTGTAGCAATCTTGCGTTGGCCGGGACAGAGCGCGAAGTGCTGATAAAGGAGCTGATGAAGAGTTATCCGCACAGCGTATTCCTGCCCATGTCGGAGGCCATGGTTACAGAGGATAAGACGGGCCGCAAGGCTGAAGGCCTGCTTATCAGCGGGGATGAGGAGCATGTGCCCACGCTTTACTGGGAGCAGCAGGACCTGCTTCGGATTGATTTCCCGGAAGGCTGCCGTTACCAAACGGAGTACAAACTGGAATTCCCGGCAGAAAAAGCCTTCTACCTCAATGGACATCCTTTGGAAGAAACCGTCTATAAGCTGCGCTGCCGTCCCGCTGCTCCGAAAGCCGTGGAAGTGATGGGGATGGAGCGGTGTTCTTTTCTGGTGACGGTTGCGGGGCTTCACCATGCGGAAGCGCTGGCATTCTCACCGCAGCCTCCTGTCCGCTATTTCTTTGTCAATAAGCAAGGCGATGAAGTACCCTGTCGGGTAATGCCGGCACAACTACGGCATATACAGGCGGATGGGCACCTGCATCTGCCATATTTCATGAATAAGATTCTTCAAAACTTACCGAAGCGTTATCAGAAGCATCCTGAAACGCTGACGCCGGATACCCCGCTGCCGCAAACCGTACTGGTGCAGGCAGAAGAAGAATTGGCAACACCGGGACCATGGCAGCTGGTGGCCCGGGCAGAAGAAACAAGCGGATTTACGTCCGGTAGCCTTCTGGACAAAGGCATCATGGGAAATCGAACGCTGCAATCATGCACAGAAATGCAGTATCATCTTGATGCAGGCCCGGATTCCACATGTGCAGATATCGACATAAGGCTGATGTTCAACGCGCCGCTTTCACAGGAAAGCGCCGACCGTCTGCTCAGAGAACTGAGTATCAGCATTGACGGCAAGGAGGCCGTTCCCACAGAAGATGAAACTATCCGACAATGGCAAGGAGAAGATGGAACTGTTACCTTTCAGCTGATATCCGGACAGTCTCAGACGGCATACGATTCCGATGGGAGCCAGCTGCCGCGTTCTTCATTCCTCGGGGCTGATGAGGAAGAGCTGATAGATGGGTACACCTTCAGGAACAGCACCCCGGATTCCCTGCTCATTCGGGTCAGCGGCGGCCTGGGGCGAACAGTCCAATTGGATGTCCCCGGAAATATATCCGCCGCTGCCGGTCTGAAACGCACCGAGCCACAGCGGCATACTCTGCAGCTTCATCCTGCTTGCCCTCATGCTGTTTTCCGAACAGGTGACGGCAGAGAGCATCCTCGCGGATCGTGGATGCTGAAAAGCATGGGCGTCCGCCATATCGAAGTGACGGCTTACCGCATCCCTCCGGAAGAAATGCTCCGATTAGAGGAGCTGCTGGAAGCCATCGTCCACTCAGGAGACTTCGAGAAAACTCCTTGGGATAAAGAAATCCAACAAACGGTTCAGAACATTAAAGCCGTTTCTGCTGCAGGAACGCCCCGACACATCAACCTCACGGGTATTCAGGGAGATTCGCTGCCGGTGGAAACAGACTTGCAGCGTGAACTGCTCTGCAAGGGACTACCGTCTTACGGATATTACCTGCTGGAAATCAACCTGCAAGCAACGGATGACATCTGCCGCATAGCGCCGGAGAAGGCGCAATCCACCATGTATCGAGCGGTCAATCATTCGAATATATCGGACGTATTTGTAGACGATACGAGTCTGCTGCATCTTCTTTCACGCAGCACGGGGGATATCATTCAGACAGCAGAGGCCAGCATCCGTACAGTTGACGGGTCTGTCCGAAAAATCTCCTCAGCCAACGGGGGCATCCCTATTCCTCATGACGTCAGGAACGGCTGTCTGCTCGTGCAACATGGCGACGACTACCTCTGCCGGAAGTTAAGCTGCGGGGAAACCGATGACCCTTCCTCAACATTGGATATGGCGGCCAAATTGATTACCGACCGAACGTATTATCGCCCCGGGGATACAGTGCATGTCTGGGGAGTCCTGCGAAAATGGTCGGAGGATGGGCATATCCGCACCCCCTCAACCATTCAGGGAAAATTGCAGTTATTGCGAGGGGATACAGATATTCTGGCAGAAAAGTCGGTCGACATCTCACCGTTCGGGACATTCCGGGCCGAGTTCATCCTGCCGAAGGGACAGGACAAGAGCATAGGGTCGCATCAGATTGTATTCGGCACAGATGATGAGCCCCGATTGAGTTCGGAATACATCACCTGCGAGGAATTCCGTCGCCATGATTTTCATGCTACGGCAGAATTAACACTCAATCGGGACTTTAACCCGGATGCTTATACCCTGCAAATCGAAGCTAAAACGCTCACGGGTGCTCCTATAAGCGATGGAGAGGCAGAAATCACCCTCTCCTGCGGGGAGCATCGGGAAACACACACGCTGCCGCTGAGCGCCATGGGAACAGCCGAATTACATGGAAGCATCCCCCCCCTCACACGACTGCGACAGAGGCTACCTGATAGCAGAAATATCCGTCCGAAATGAACGCATGGAGTACCAGAGGATTTGGAAACACAAGCTGATACATCGCACGGATTTCTATTGTCGCATCGAAGAAAACGGCAATGTATGCACGTATGACTGTAACCGGAAACCGCTGTCGAGAGCTCAAGAGCTGCAGGTTTCCGTGAAGGCTCAGCTTCCGTATTCTATTCCCACGGCAAGCGGACTCACCTGGGAGGGGGTAAAAAAGCAGCTGCTATTCACAAAAAAGGTTACCGTACCGGCGCATGCAGAAGAAGGCGTTCCGCTGGATCTGAAGCCCTACCTGCCGGACATCAAGGGAATGATTCATCTTGAATACGACATCATCGGCACGGACAGTCAGGGTAGACCCTACCGAAGCACAAACACCCGAACACTCCACCCTGATGAGGACAGCGAACTTTCCATCCCCCGCATGGCCGAAACATCAGTTATCCATGGACAGCTGAAACAGGTTATCGAACATCCTTTCCCGATAGATTGCCGGGCATGGGCAGTACTTGTTGGCAGACAGACACATCTCATTCCCGTAGAACTCCACCGGGGACAGAAAGAACTCTCCATTACCCTGCCGGACGGATTGGAGGGCGCGTATCTCTACTATCTGCTCCTCGCCATCCCGGAAAACGGCGAATATCGTCTGAAACATGCACGAACAATATCTGACATCCGAATCGAACGCCCGGAAAAGCAGTTGAAAGTAACGCTGAATGAATCAGACGTTCCGTTGGCACCCGGTTGTCCAACGACTGTCAGCGGGAAAGTTCTTCGGCATGATGGAACGCCCTGCCCGACGCAGGTCTGTCTGTTTGCGGTGGATGAGGGATTCCTGAATCTGTCGCCTCATGACGTACTCGATGTCAATAGCATCCGATCAGCTTTCTGCCGGCCGCATTTATATTACCCCGGCTATTTGATTCTGAATAGGCCGGATGAAGACTATCATTTTTACCGAGCTATCTCGCGACAGCTTCAATGCTGGACAGAGATGCTTCGCAGGAAGCATTCCGGGGATGAGGATGCGTTCACGCGTGAATCTTCCTCTCTGTATGATGATATTTCGGGACACTACAGAATGAATTCCGCAAATGTCTATCGCGCCAGGGCTCTGTCAGAAGTAGATGCTGCATGGGATGAACATTTACCCGCTTGCTCAGAGCCGCCGCCAAATGAGGAGGCTCGGCAGAATCCCCGGTTGCGGCAGGATTTCAACCCGGTGGCATTTTGGTGCCCGATGACCGAGACGGATGACAAGGGAAACTTCTCTGCTGCGGTAACAATGCCGGATACGCTGACTCGGTATCGCGTGTTTGCTCTGGCCGTGGGTAAGGACGGCTCAAGCTACGGCGGGACGGAGGGCATGCTGAAGGTGGACCGGGATGTATCCCTCACCGTCGGCTCACCACTCTTCATGAGCGTGGGAGACGCGCTGCAACTGCCTGTCACCGTCACCAACAAGACCAACAGGGAACACACCTGGACCGTCAGCACAGATGCCGACACCACGGTGCAGAAGATTACCCTGCCCGCACAGGGGAAAGGGGTACTTCACTTTTGTGTTGCCGCTGAGCAGGAAGGGATAAAGTCCGTTCGATGGACAGCCGTCTCAGACAGCGCAGGAGGAGATGCCGTGGAGGCTAAAATCCCCGTCAGGCTTCCCGTCCCGGAGCTGAAAGAAATCCGCAGAATCTGTCTGGATAAGGACGATGGTAAGGTAACTATCGCGGATTTCGTCTCGGAGGACATGGCAGAGAATACACAGGCGGAAGTTTCCGCACATCCCCTGTCGCACATGAGCGGCATCAGCGATTTTCTGCTTTCATATCCCTACGGCTGTGCAGAACAGACCGCATCCGCGCTCCTTCCCTGGCTGCTGCACCGTCAGCTGTCACCATTTGTGCCGGAAATGAAGGCGTATAGCCCCGAGGAAGTACAGCGAACCGTTGACTCCTCCATCCGCAAACTACTGAAGCATCAACAGGAAGATGGGGGGCTGAGCTATTGGCGCACGCAGTCGGATTCACGACTCTGGTGCAGCGCCTACGCTGCGCTGGTACTGCAGATCGCGGCAGAACAGGGATTCTCCGTGCCGGAAAAGCCAATGCAGGAGCTTCGCCGATATCTTTGCAGAGTGCAGGAAAAAGACATCAACGAGCTGCCGCCGAGGCAACGCTACGCGCTGGGAATCGTGACCGACAACAGCGAAATCATCAACGGCGCGCTGTCATCAGAGGAGCGCCAACCATCCCTCTATCAGTCAAACCCGGACGACCTCCGTTTCCTTCGACAACTGCGCCGGGCAGCGCCGGAAGAAGCGCATGCGGCATTCCTGCAATGGATGAGGGGGCAAAGGGATAGTAACGGTCTATACAGCACCTGGCAAAGCGGATGGAAGCTCATTGTCCTGCACGAATTCCTGAAAAAGCATCCGATTCAGGAACAGCCCGCCGTTATCCGACTCAGCGACGGCGCGGAACGAAGTATCGACCACGCCATCTGCCGGTTAGATACAGAAACCCTGCAAGTACTCTCCGGGACAGTCTATGCCACCATCCACGCCCGGGCATCCGGCATTCCGGCGGCGGAAGGCACCGCCACAGACAGAGCCTTAAGCATCACTCGCCTGTATGAAAAGCAGACAAAAGACGGCGACTGGAAAAAAACAGACACCTTCGCGGTGGGGGATGTCATCAGAATCTCCCTCGTCTGCACCTCCCGCGAAGAACGAGAGCTGAACTACCTCGCGCTGGAAGATTACCTTCCCGCCTGCATGGAAGCCATCAACCCGGCTATCCCCTCTCAGGCTGCCGGACTTCAAGCGCTTCCCCCGGGGCAATATTTTGACCATCGGGAATACCATGCCGACCGCATACGGGGATTCTGCACGAGAATCCCCGCACGTAACCATGTCAACATGACCTACTACGCCCGAGTCAAGCGCGCAGGACGCAGCACCGCGCCGCCGGCCAAGGCTGAATTGATGTACGATCCAGGAATACGCGGACTCAGCAACAGCTTAACCATTATCAGCCTATGAATCGCATCATCACTCTCTTCCTGATACTCAACTTCCTCGTGTTCCTGCCGTTGGGCTCCTTCGCGGGAATCATCATGGCATGGATAATCACCGGAGTGCCGGCCGCCCTGCATTGCTATCTCCGGGGAACATCCTCTGCGGCACAACATCCATCCGGCAGAAAAGCGCTGACAATCAGCGGATGGCTACTATACGCCATCCTTGCGGTAAACGCTTTTACCTTCATCGTGCAACTGATGGAACCGGATGCTTTCATCCTGATTACCGCAGAGGGGCCCGACTGCTGCACATCATTACCAGCACCATACTGATACGGGCAGGCAGGCCGTGGACATCCCGTTTCTGAATAGTGTTCGTCACGCTCCGCTACACCATTTCATCCCATTAACACACTATCGTCTTGACTAAACACGACGGCCTCGGTATGATGGGCACATGGAAAATTATACCCTGCCCAACAGCAACACACTTGACTCGCAAGCCGCCAATTCGTTGGCTCGCGCCTATCTCAACAAAGTTTACGCCTGGATGGCCGTCACCATGCTGGTAACTGCCGGCACGGCAATTTATGCCATGCAATCCGCAGAGATGCTTACCTGGGTGGTGAGTAATCTTTGGCTGCTTATCCTCGGCAGCATAGGAGTCATCATCGTCATGTGCTTTGCCGCCCGACGGCTCACCGCCGGAGCTCTCGGCATCCTGCTCATGGTCTTTGCCGTGGCAGAGGGGCTGCTCTTCGGGCCTATTCTCTGCCACTACACCCAGGAATCGCTCGGACTTACCTTTGGCTGCACCGCCGGTATGTTCGGCGCGATGTCTCTGTTCG